>CALYNW010000247.1 GCA_945224895.1 uncultured Clostridia bacterium | reverse complement strand
TACACGCGTAAGATCGTCGGCAGCGTCAGATGTGTATAAGAGACAGATACCTATACCGCCCGAAAGATTGATAAAGGTAATATGTACCCCAAGCTTTTTATTAAGGTCAACAGCCAGCTCAAATAGTATTTTCGCAAGCATAGGATAATATTCATTAGTTACGGTATTTGAGCAAAGGAAGGAATGAATACCGAACTCCTCAACACCCTTGTCTCTCATAATTTCAAAAGCCTTATAAATCTGCTCGGTTGTCATACCGTATTTTGCATCACCGGGATTGTCCATAATATCATTAGTGATTTTGAATACTCCGCCCGGATTGTAACGACAGCTCATTTTCTTAGGAAGCTTGCCGCAGGCTTTTTCAACAGCTTCAATATGAGTAATATCATCAAGATTGATAATACCGCCTAAATCGTTGCAATACTTGAATTCATCAATAGGAGTATCGTTTGAAGAAAACATAATATCGTCGCCTACCGCACCGACTGTTCTTGACATCATAAGCTCGGGCTTTGAAGAACAGTCACAGCCACATCCGTATTCACGCAAGATATTAATTAAAAAAGGATTAGGCGTCGCCTTAACTGCGAAATATTCCTTGTAGCCCTTATTCCAGGAAAATGCCTTTTTCAAATTTTCTACATTTTCCCTGATGCCCTTTTCATCATAAATGTGAAAAGGTGTCGGATACTTTGCCGCAATTTCTTCAACCTTTTCCTTAGTTACAAATGGCTTCTTTTCCATTTTTTAATCCTCCTGTATCATCACAGATTTCTCAATATAATTTTTAATTCCGTTAATTCCCTGCCCTGTTACGGCAGAAAAAGGTATGATATGAACATCTCCTGCAAAAGCAAGCTCCTGCCTTGAAAGCTTCAGCCTTTCCTCATAGGCTTTCTTCTTCAGTTTATCTGCCTTTGTCATAACAATTATAAAGGGTATATTCATTTCCTTCATAAAATTAATCATACCCATATCGTCCTTTGTCAAAGGATGCCGCATATCAATAAGCTGAACAACAAGAGCAATATTTCTATCGGTTTTGAAATAGCCTTCCATCAGCTCACCGAAACGGCTAAGCTCCTGCTTACTGAGCTTTGCATAGCCGTAACCCGGTAAATCAACAAACTTAACATTATCGACATCATAAAAGTTTATTGTCACTGTTTTACCGGGGACAGAGCTGACTCTTGCAAGCTGTTTTCTGTTAAAAAGCTTATTTAAAAGAGAACTTTTACCTACATTTGACCTGCCTGCAAAGGCGATTTCAGGCTCTTTGCTTTCAGGTAGCTGAGACAAAAGACCATATGCTCGTTCAAATTGTGCCTTGTTATAATTCATAGCAATCACCTACTGGGTAACAGACGGAGACTTGTCAGCCTTTGAAGGAACGATAATGCTTTTCTTTTCATCATCTGATTTTTTGACAATCGGTTTAATCTTTGATTCCAAGGCAACCGTAACAACGTCGTCAAAGGTATCGGCGGTTACAAATTTAACAGAAGCCTTAACCTCATCGGAAACGTCCTCCAAATCCTTTTCATTTTCCTTTGGAATGATAACAGTATCACAGCCTGCCTTATATGCAGCCATTGATTTTTCCTTAAGTCCGCCGATAGGTAATGCCCTGCCCTTTAGGCTTACTTCACCTGTCATCGCAACATTTGATTTTATAGGTATTCCCGTAAGCTCACTTACAAGTGCTGTTGTTATGGCAAGCCCTGCTGATGGTCCGTCCTTCGGAACCGCTCCCTCGGGAGCATGGATATGTATATCCTTGGTTTTATAAAAAGAGCTGTCTATTCCGAAATACTCCGCTTTAGAACGTACATAAGAAACTGCAGTTTTTGCACTTTCCTGCATAACGTCACCTAAATTACCCGTTAGCTCGATTTTACCTGTGCCGTCAAGGGCTGAAACCTCAATAGGAAGCATTGTTCCGCCTACGCTTGTCCATGCAAGACCATTGACTGTTCCAACGAGATTTTCTTTGCTGACAGACTCCTTAGTGTATTTTCTTTTACCGAGATATTTTTCTATGTTATCAGAGGTAACTTTAAAGGCTTTTTCACCGCTTTCAAGGGCAACTGTTCCCTTTCTGCAAAGAGTAGCTATTGTTTTCTCAAGATTTCTTACACCTGCTTCACGGGTATATGACTCAATAATATCATAAATTGCATCATCGGTAATTTTAAATTCTCTGCCGGTTAGCTTGTGCTTGTCCATTTCCTTTTTAACAAGATGCCTTTTAGCGATATTAAACTTTTCTTCAACAGTATATGAATTGAGCTCAGTAACCTCCATTCTGTCGTAAAGAGGCTCTGCAATAGCTGAAACATCATTTGCCGTCGTTATGAAAAGAACCTTGCTCAAATCAAGTGGGAATTCAATATAGTGGTCAGTAAAGGTACTGTTTTGTTCAGGGTCAAGGGCTTCGAGAAGTGCTGATGATGGACTGTCTCTTATACACATCTGACGCTGCCGACGATCTTACGCGTGT
>CALYNW010000246.1 GCA_945224895.1 uncultured Clostridia bacterium | reverse complement strand
GCATTTGACCTGCCGGGTACACCGATAAGAAGTCTGTAGGTAGGTGTTAGGTTTTCGACGTCGAATTCACAGCAGCCGTTTGTAACACCGTCGGTTTCAAGCGCATAGGCTTTAAGCTCTGCATAGTGAGTTGTGGCGGCAATAACTGCACCCCTTTCCCTGAGATTTTCAATAATTGAAACAGCCAAGGCGGCACCCTCAATAGGATCCGTACCTGCACCAAGCTCGTCAATCAGAACTAAAGAACTGCTGTCAGCCTTTTTCATAATATCAATGATATTCACCATATGAGAAGAAAAGGTTGAAAGGGACTGGGCAATGCTTTGCTCATCACCGATATCAACAAGCACCTGTTTGAAAACCGCAACCCTTGACCTATCGGATACAGGAATAAGTAATCCGCACATAGTCATAAGCGTAAGCAGTCCCACAGTTTTAAGGGATACTGTTTTACCGCCTGTGTTAGGTCCTGTTATGACAAGAGTATCGTATTCATCACCTAAAGCAATATCTGTTGCAACTACCTTTTTAGGGTCAATAAGAGGGTGCCTTGCTTTTTTCAGATTAATAATTCCCTCGTTATTCAAAATCGGCTTGGTTGCCTTCATTTTATATGCAAGATGAGCCTTTGCAAATATAAGATTAAGTCTGACCGCACTGTCAAAGGAATGCTTGATTGACTCGGCAAATTCCCCTGCCTCCGCAGATAACTCAAAGAGAATACGCATTATTTCGTCTCTTTCCTTACCCTGCAAAACCTTTATATCATTATTTGCATCAACTACAGACGCAGGCTCAATAAACACAGTTGCACCTGTTGATGAGGTATCGTGAACAAGTCCGGGAACACTACCTCTGCACTCAGCCTTAACAGGAACTACAAATCGACCGCCTCTTTGGGTAACGATTGCCTCCTGCAAATACTGCTGATAGTGTGAAGAATGAATAAAAGAATCAAGCTTTTCCCTTACTGAATTTTCCTTTGCTCTGATTTTTCTTCTGATGTCGTAAAGGGTATCGGAGGCTTTGTCTGCAATTTCTTCCTCACTGATAATACAGGTAAAAATTCTTTGCTCAAGATATTTATTTGTTGTTACGCCTTCAAAAAAGAAATCAAGATTTGTCTTTACTCCGCTGCAATGACCGTGCCACTCGTCAAGGGCTCTTAATGCACGCAGGCAATAGCCGATATCAAGCAGCTCCTTTGGATTAAGGGAACCGCCTGCCGAGGCTCTGTGAAGAGGGTTATTAACATTTTTAAGTCCTGAAAATGACGGTGCACCGAACCTTGCCAAAAGAGAAAAGGCATCCTCTGTTTGAGAAAGCAACAGCTCTGCCTCTGCCATATCAGATGTAGGCTTCAATGATAGTGCTAAATCCTTGGCATCGTCACAGGTACATTCCTCTGCAAGTCGCTGAAGAATCGAATCAAGCTCTAATGTTTTATAATTCTTATCCATTTTTATTTCCTAATTTATGCTTTTATGGTTTTGTAAAATTCAAGTGTGGAAAGCTTTCTCTGTATTCGGGAAATTAGATATTTTTCGCTTACAGAGGAAAGCAGGTTTAAATTTTCGTCGCTTAATGAAAAAGAAAAAATCCTTTTCGGCTCCGTCAGGCAAATAAATCTTACGGCGGTAATAACATTTTTAGGACAGGGTACTGCTCCCGCCTTCGGGCAGTTTTCACAGTAAATACAGCCGTCAAGGGTATCAAAATACATCAAATTGCTTTCATATGTACCGCAGCTTGCACAGGCAAGGATATTAGGCATATATCCGCCCAGTGACATAAGTCTTAATTCAACAGCAGACTTGATAATTCTCATATCCTTTTTACCTGAGCAAAGAAGATGCAGAGCATTCAAAACTACCGAAAGCATTTCCTCCTCAGGCTGTTCCTCATATCCAAGCTCATAGGCAAGCTGTGCAAAATACTGTGCAAGAGAAAGCCTTTCAATATCCTGCCTCAGCTCAAAAAACACCTCAATAGGTGTTGCGCTTTCAACAACAAAGGCATCTCTGCCCTTATAAAGAGAAAAGTCGGAATATGCAAAAAGAGATGTTGTTGAGGCAAGACGACTTCTCGTCTGCTTTGCTCCTCGGACAAAGGCTCGTACAAGTCCCAAATCAGCAGTAAGGAGAGTAACTAAACGGTCACTCTCCCCTATTGTCTGTTCCCTGATTACCAAGCCCTTTGTTGAAGCTGACATTATTTTCTCCCTTTACAGCAGTAAATTCCGCCTGCTCTCTTTCCTGTCTTTTATACTTAAGATAATCGCTGACACTGCCTGAATTTACAAAATCATTCCAGCCGTTATCCTTCATTTGAAACACCACCATAGCTATCATCAATGATAGTTTATCCTATGGCGGTTAATATAATTTGTTCATTATTGTGGAAGTTTAATCCAATCCGAAATTGTGAATTAAGCCCTCTCTGTTACGCCAATCCTCCTAGACTTTACCCAGCAATGAAGATTGACCTATATATGAAAGATGCTT
>CALYNW010000245.1 GCA_945224895.1 uncultured Clostridia bacterium | reverse complement strand
AGTATTTTAACACAGCATAGCGGGAAATCCGTTCATAAAAAACTTATTCGGATTTATCTCGCTTGCTTATGGAAATAAAACCTAAATTTCGCAAAAAAATTCATTGATATAAATATAAATATAAATATTTGATATACTTAAAATTGGTAAAAAATTAACAATCTTTGTAAGACGAGGTTTAAAAATGGAGAAAAGAGCAAAAATCATTGCAGTTGCAGGAAAAGGCGGAGTCGGCAAGACTTCGGTTTGTGCAACTATTGTTAAGCTTCTTGTTGAAAAATATCCCGACAAGCGTATTCTTGCAATAGATGCCGACCCTGCCGTAGGTCTTTCAACTGCACTGGGAATTGATGTTAAGCTGACTATTGACGACATCAGAAAGGAAATTGTTGAAACCGTTGAGGACGGTCAGACAAAGGCGGCTATCGAGCTTTTAGGCGATGCAAGATACAAGATATTTGACGCACTTGTTGAAAAAGAGGGCTTTGCATTTATTGCTGTAGGCAGACCTGAAAGTGCCGGCTGTTACTGTAAAATCAATTCCTATCTCAAAGAGGTTATCAGCCTTATTTCAAGCGATTTTGATTACGTTGTTATTGACGGCGAAGCAGGCATTGAGCAGATTAACCGACGTGTTATGGAAAAGGTTACCCATCTTTTGCTTATCACAGACGCCAGCAAGAAAGGAACACAGGTTATCTCAACTATTAAAAGCGTTGCAGATGAGCTTGTTATGTATGAAAAAATCGGCGCAATAGTCAACAGAATACCTGATGAAAGCGTTATTAAATTTATTGATATTAAAGAGGTTCCTGTTTTGGCGTACATACCGTCTGATTCAAGCTTGGCTGTGTTTGATATTGAGGGTAAAAACATTATGGACTTGCCCGATAGCTCAAATATAGTAAACGGCGTTAAACAGGCACTTGAAAAAATTGATATAATTTAGGAGGTACTATGAAAGATTTAAAATACCTTTACGAGTTTGAAAATCTGCTCCGGGATGCAAACAACGACCTTGTTAAGCAGGCAAAATCCGAGGGCAAGCTTGCTATGGGCTACACCTGCTATCACGTTCCTGAGGTTTTGCTCAACTGCGGGGACTGCTTTTCTGTAAGGATGAGAGCTCCGAGAACAGGCTCTCTTGACATTGCTACATACTATATGAGTCCCTTTTTATGCGGATATTCAAAGGCACTTGTTGAAAGAGGAATTGAGGGTGGATATAACTTTTTAAATGCACTTTTAGCCTCTGAGTCCTGCTCTGAAATGAACAGAGCCTTGGAGCATTTTGAGGTTTTAAACCTTGTTAATGACGACAGATTTTTTGTATCCTTTATGGATATACCCTTTAAGGTTGAGCCTCACACCGTTAAGCATTACGCAAAGCAGGCAAGACAGAAAATTCTTGACAGGCTTACAGAGGTTTACGGAGTTGATACCTCCGACGAGGCTTTACTTAAGGCAGTTGAGGAGCATAATGAGGTTTGCCGTCTTATGACGGAAATCGGCGAATACAGAAAAGAAGAAAACCCACGTATTACAGGATATGAATACCATATTTTAAACCTTATAACATATTGCTGTCCCAAGTATCTTATTTTGGATAAGCTTCGTGAAACTGCCGAGGAGCTTAAAACAAGAGTTCCCGACGAAAAGAAAAACTACAGAGCTAAAATAGTAGTAGTCGGCTCTGAAATGGACGACCCCGAATTTACAAAGCTTATTGAAGAAAGCGGAGCATTAGTTGTGGCTGACAGATACTGCTTCGGAGCACTTCCCGGCAGACAGGAAATTAAGCTTGTGGATGGTGAAGATATTTTAACCCAGATTTGCTATCATTATATGAAAACCTGCCAGTGCCCACGATATATGAGTCAGGAAAAGGTCAACGGCAGACGTGATTATGTAAAGGAGCTTGTGGAGGAATACCACGCAGACGGCGTTCTTTACGAGCAGTTAAAGTTCTGCGAATACTGGGGCTATGAACGTGCTCTTGCCTCAAAGGTTATGAATGATGAATACGGAGTTCCCTCTGCATCTGTTGACAGGCAATACACCGCATCTGCATCAGGTCAGCTGAGAACAAGAGTTCAGGCTTTTGTTGAAAGCCTTGAAATCAAGAAGATTGCTAAGGAAAGGCAGGCGAAAGAAAATGCTTAAGATTAAGCTAAGCGACATAAAGGAAAAGGCAGTAAAATTAAAGGATTATGCTGTTGATATGTTCAAAAAGCCTGACGGTCTGGGTGATTTATACAGGGACAATACTGCTGTTTTAAAGCACCGTGAATGGCGTGTAGTAAAGGACACTGCTTACGATTATTACAGGTGGCTTGTAACCTGGAAGGATATGATTGTTATGGTAGGCAAGGCTCCCGTTTCAACCGTTAAGGGCTTGTGGAGATATCGCTGGATGGCTTCGTATCTTTCCGCTCCTGCTTTTGTTGACCGACATATTGCAGGACTAAGAGGTCCTCAGCTTCGTATGGCTCATTTGCACTATAATATGATTGTTAAGCATACAACAAAGC
>CALYNW010000244.1 GCA_945224895.1 uncultured Clostridia bacterium | reverse complement strand
CCGATACACATTGGTACTGCATAGGTGGAAAATTTTACATCTAAATCCAAATTAAAGTTATCAATGGCTTTTATAAGCCCTATTACACCTACTTGGAACAGGTCGTCCATATTTTCTCCTCTGTTAGCAAACCGTTGAATGACAGAGAGTACAAGTCGCAAATTTCCCTGAATAAGCTCATCACGTGCATTTTTATCTCCTGCGTGGGCTTTTTTCAGCAGTTCAATTTTTTCCTTTTCCTTCAAAACCTTTAGCTCGCTTGTGTTAATTCCGCAAATTTCGACCTTACTGTACTGCAAATATATCATCCTTTTTACACGTTATGTAAAGTCAAAAAAAATAAAAGCTCCCTGTACTTATTATGAGCAGGGAGCTTGGTTTTTATAATTTAACGCAGTATTAAATTTTTATTTATGATTTATCACAAACCCAAGCATTTCACATTTTGCCTCATCAAAGGAGGATAAGCTACGCAAAATATAGGATTTACTGATGCAGTTATGAGAAATAACATATATAAAGCCATCCACGATTTCACCGATTTCAATAGCATCACCTAAAAATCCCGAAGGAGGTGAATCGAGAATAATATAGTCAAATTCTTTCTCCATTTCCTCAACAAGTAGTTTAAAGCCTTTGCTTGCCGTATTTTCAAAGGCTGCGGGGTCGCTTGTAAGGTTGCCTGAAAAATATAGATTATTTATGCTTGTTTTTACAATGACATTGCTGAAATCACCTGTTGTAATTGCGTCGGAAAGCTGAATCGAGACATTGTCTATATCTAAGTTTTCAGCAATGCAGGGAGTTCTTAAATCACAGTCTAATATGATTACACGTTTTCCCTTATCAGCCAAATCACAGGCGAGATTAAGGCTGACGGAGGACTTGCCTTCGCCGGAAACAGTGCTTGTAACAAGAATGCTTTTAAAGCCCTTGCGCTTGCAGATTTTATCAAGATTTGTTGATAATGTACTGATTTCCTGCTTAAATTCAAGGTCCGTATTTTCGCTTAACACATTAGAAATTTTACGCCTTTCCTCTTTGCTTTCACCGCTTCTTCTTTTATGGTATATTTGATGTATCGTTGATAAGCAGGGAGCATTTATTTCGTTTTCTATGTCCTTAGATGATGTAACAGTATTGGTGAATCGTGCTTTAAGTATCAATATTACTGCTGAAATTACAAGCACGGATAATGCGCCTAAAACAACACCTAATGTATAATTCGGAGCGTTAGACGGTAGATTGCTGTAGGTAGGAGGTGCCATAAATTTCATTTCGCTTTCTCCGATAACTCCCTCGGCAAGCTCACCGTAATGGCTTTGAATATTATCAATAATCTTAATGCAGGAATTATTATTATCTGACACAACCGTTAGGTAAAAAATATTTGAGTGCTCCAAGGATGTTACTATGAAATTTCCCGTAACTCCCGATGATTTCATATAAGGCTTCATATAGTTGACAAAGGTGTCGGAGCTAAGCAGGCTCGGTATGGTTTTGCTTAACTGATTATCGCTGAGGGTTGCGGTATTTGCTCCCGGATGCTCAGTGAGCTTTATTGTAAAAGCCTGAGTGACTGTGTACTGTGGGGTGTATATGCTGTACGAAATTATATCGCCAAGTATTCCACCTACTGTACTCAGTATAAGAATAAGCAGACCGAATCTTTTAAGTAAAAGCCTGAGATATCCGCCCTTTAAAATCAGATATTCAATTTTTTTCTTTTTCTTTTCAAACAATTCAGTTCACCGTGACATATAAATACGCCTTTTCGTCTTTAAGCTCTGCTATATTTTTAATTCTGTATTCAACTGTATAGACGCCTGCCGTTTTTGTATCAACCGTGTTATCTGCTACAATATGAGATGATACGTCTCCGTAATTTCCGTAAACGGCACTGCTTACATATTCCATAGGGTCAAAGCTGTCGCCTCGGTTGATGCTTACGGAAGATGCCTTAAGCTTAATGATTGATGTTGAAGCGTCTGTAACCGTTACGGCTATTTTTACAGTTGCAATATCTCCGAAAATATTTTGAGCCGTAACTGTTGCGGCATAGTCGCCTACTGTAATGCTCTGTGAGCTTATAGCCGCCGAAACGGAGCATTTCCCGCCGAAGCCGTCATCTGTTTCAATTATTCCGCTTTTTGCAATTTCCGATGAAAGATTGCCTATTTTGTCAACAGGTATTTCAAATTCCGAGCCGTCATATGATATTGACGGGCCCTTGTATTTTCCCTCAATAACAAGGGTTCTTTCAAAATTCATAATTTTATAGCCTGACTTATTTACGGAATAGGTTAGTACCTTTTTCTTTATATCATTTGTAGGCTTGCAGGAAACAGTAACGCTGTCGGTTAAATCGTTTCCGTCGCTGTCGGTCGCTTTTACACCCTGCATAAAATCAACACCTGACGAATATAAAAGCTCTTCACCTTCAAAGCTTATGGTATATTCCTTTTGCTCGGTGGTTGTAATTTCACTGCTGTATTCAGAGGAGGAATAAAAATCAAACTCTATAAGCATAAATCT
>CALYNW010000243.1 GCA_945224895.1 uncultured Clostridia bacterium | reverse complement strand
AAATAATGTCTACTTTTTGATTGGTATTTGGATTTCTGTAAGGTAATCATTCTCGTTATCCTTATTCCAGCAACCGTCAATGTAGCACTCTCTCGGGTTATCGGCAACGGTATATCCGTTTTCCTCTACATACTTAAGCACAGCATTATAAGCATCTCTTAAGCCGTCATAGCTGCCTTTATGATAAATACAAGCCGCTGTAACAGGAGCAATCTCGGCAAACCTGATATTCTCGGTTTCATTACCTGACTTTTCCACAGCCTGCGAATATCTGACGGCAATATCCTTTTCCTTATATTCTCCGTCAAGATAGCTGACAAAGCAGTAATCGGGAGTAATACATTTTAGCCCCGTATTAGCCTTTGAGCACTCCGAGCCTGCACGTAAAACAAAGCTTGTAATCTCACTGAAATCCTTTACGACACCTTCGCTGAAATAAACCGTATAAGACGGAATTTCCTTAATAATAATTTCGTTTTTCATATTATGTCCCTCCAAAAGATAATTGATTTTTGAAAGCTGAATGTTATAATCCGAAAGCTCCTTTTCAATTTTCTGCTTGCGTTGATTTAATATCAAAGCAAAGTCCTCACCGTCAAAAACACGTTTGATTTCCTTAATGGACAGCCCTGCCTGTCGAAGCGAAACTATCCTTGAAACATCTGCAAGCTGACCGCTTTCATAGTATCTGTAACCGGTATAAGAATCTATGAAAACAGGCTTGAGCAAGCCCTCACTTTCGTAATAGCGAAGAGCCTTAACGGTTGTTTTTGACATCTTTGAAAAGTCGCCTATCCTGTACATTCAATCACCTTCCAAAACAATCATACAGTCTACTGTAAGGGGAGAGTCAATACCTTTTTATGAAAAATTTTGCAGTATAAAAAAATACGCATTATATCAAGTTTTACCATAAATATCCACAAAAGCAAAAGCGATGATGTAATGATGTATTATCTTTTTTTATACAGCACTAATTCAGGATTCCGCCCGTCCTTTTCATAGGTGCACACAAGCAAAAATTCCATATCTGCAATGATGCCGAAGCACCTGTCATCGCAAAGCTCGTTTTCAAGCTGATTTCCGAGATATGTCTTTGAGTCGTTCAAAAATTTCACCAAATTTCCGCTTGGTAATTTGTACTCCAAATTAACATAGCTTCCTACAAGAGCATTCAATTTTTCAACTTTTGGCATACCGTCAATATGAAGCGCATTTATCTCGTTGATGAACTGCTGCTTCATTTTTTCAAATTGACCGTTATCGCTAAGCTCGTCATAGCGCTTCCAGTAATCCAAGGTGGGAAGCAAGCCTTTCAAATAAGAACGAACCTGTTCCTCGGTAAATTCCTCACTTACCATATTTTTTACGCAAACTTCAATCAGGTCATCCATATCACTGTATGTATATGCACCGTCGGCGTAGCACCACTTGCAATAATCTTCGTTGAATGTGCCGTCGTGATTATGGCTTATCATTGCGTCGTCATCAAGCGGCATACCGCAGCACTGACATATTAGCCTTCTCGGTGTTCCCAAAAGCGTGTTAATAGAAACATCAAAAAGCTCGGAAAGAAGCTTAAGTGTTTCGGTATTCGGCACAGTTTCGCCGTTCTCCCAACGTGATACTGCCTGTCTTGTAACATAAAGCTTTTCGGCAAGCTCGTCCTGCGACAAGCCCTTTTTCTTTCGCAATTCAAGTATAACATCCTTGGTATCCATAATAATATCCTCCTTCTGCTTGCCTACATTATAGTACAGAAATAATATTTAGGCAAGCAACCCTCTGTTGCTAATGCGTATTATACGACAAAACAGGACAAGCAAAAGCCTGTCCTGTGTATTAATGATGTATTATTCTGTTACTTATCAAGTGGCTTCATTGTCGGGAAGAGGAGAACATCACGGATTGAATAGCTATCGGTAAGTAGCATAACAAGTCTGTCAATACCGATACCGAGTCCTCCGGTAGGAGGCATACCGTATTCAAGTGCCATAACAAAATCGTTATCAATCATATTCGCTTCGTCGTCGCCTGCTTCGCGCAGCTTCATCTGTGCCTCAAAGCGCTTCATTTGGTCGATAGGATCATTAAGCTCGCTGTATGCGTTACCGTATTCACCGCCCAAAATGAACAGCTCAAACCTCTCTGTAAGCACAGGACAGTCGGGCTTTCTCTTTGTAAGAGGGCTAACCTCAACCGGATAATCCATAATAAACGTTGGCTGAGTAAGATTTTCTTCAACAAATTCCTCAAAGAATGAATTGAGAATATCGCCCCATGTTGCCTTGCCCGGAGCAATTTCTATATCCTTTTCCTTTGCAATGGCAATCGCCTTTTCATCGTCACTCATAAACGATGCAAAGTCCACTCCGCTGTATTCCTTAACTGCATCAATCATTGTAAGTCTTCTAAACGGACTTTCAAGGTCAATTTCAGTCCCGTTAAACACAATATGCAAGCTGTCGCAAACCTCTGTTGCTGCATTGCGGATAAGGTCCTCGGCAATATCCATCATACCGTGATAATCGGTAAATGCCTGATAAAGCTCAATACAGGTAAACTC
>CALYNW010000242.1 GCA_945224895.1 uncultured Clostridia bacterium | reverse complement strand
ATGTAAAAATCTATAAACAGATTACCTAAAATATTCTCAAGGTCCTTTACAGTTTCAGTTAATTCATTTGCTTTGGTGATTTCTGCATCAAAAATATCAACAAGTAAATCTAAATCGGAATACAGCAGAGTGATGTTTCCCGATTCTGCATTGGTCAATATTTCCTTGTGAAGCTGGGGAATGTATTTTTTATAATTTGCAAGAATATAGTCGTGAATTTCATTGTTTAAATTGTTTTTGCCCTTGAAAATAACGGAAATATCTTTAACTAATATACAGGATATGGCAATGCTCATTATAAATACTACAATTGATATGTTGTAATACTTCATTGAAACAAGATAGTAGTTAACTGCAATTATTATTAGGTCGAATAATATTAAATGCTTGTGCTTAAACAAACAGGGCCTTATGCTTGTGATGTAAGCAATAACGCTGATGCCGTAAATATTTTCACTGAAAAAGCCTGTAATAAGTGCAACCACAGCTATGCTGAGGGTTGAAACGGTAGCCTGGATTGTAAATAAATTTATGAATAAATCTTCGTTGTCGGGAAAGGTTAATATCAATTTCTCCGGAAGTGTAATTACATTAAAGGTCACCAATACAGACAGTATCAGAAAAGCACAAAACAGTACAATGGTAATAAATTCATATATAATCTGTCTTGACTTGCTTTTAACGTTTTTCATTTATTTAATCATTCCTTTGACTTTTCATCTTTACAAAAAGGTATACATTTTATCTATAGCATCTAAAAGAAATAAAGTCAAGTTTATGTAAGTTAAAATCCTCTAAAAAATCGAATATAAATTACAAAGGCAGTTGATTTTGCGAAAAATAATCAACTGTCTTTTTATTTTGTGTCTATTATCTAAAATATTTTTTCAATTTACAAAAATATTCACGATATATATATGAAAGCAATTTAAAAATGGAAGAAAAACACTAAAATGAATGCTTTCAAAAAATTTGTTAAATCTTAAATCAAGTTTATTTTTTGCACATTCATTTGAAAAATTGAAACAAAATTTATGATTTACAAAAATAAAATGAAAGGAGTTTTTTATGATTACCTAAACGCAAGCCCTAAGGCACATAAATATTGTCAATTTGTCATTATTGTCACTGACAGCAAGCTGCAACGCAGTCTTCTGTTAAGGGAAAGAACAAAATAGTATTTAATTTATATCTTATGACAAGTATGACAGTATGACAAAATTAACTATATAGAATTTTTATTAAAGAAAGGAATATTTACAATGTATAGTCTTAAACAACTTTTAGACAATGATTATAATCCAACAAAATATATTATTAAAGATTTTATGCTCCCGGGAGCATACATTTTGGCGGGTGCACCCAAATGCGGAAAGTCCATACTTTCCGTTCAGATAGCAACTGCAGTTGCAAACGGCAGTGAATTTTTTAATCGTCCTGTAAATAAAGGTGTAGTAATATACTATGCCTTTGAGGACAGGAAAGAGTCGTTTATAAAAAAATGCTCAAACAGTATGGACCTTAACTCATCTGTTGAAAATATTATTTTCAGCAATGAAAGGAAATCAATGGACGCCATATTTAAAGATGTGGAGGCATTGAAAAAACAAAACAATGACCTTAGACTTGTTATCGTAGATACTTTGCAATTGTCAAAGAATTTAGGCGATGACAGGCTATCTTACGGTCATGATTATGACATAATTAAAAGAGCAAATGATTTTGCATTTGACAATCAATTATGTCTTCTGTTTGTGCATCACACAAGAAAGGAAAAAGCAGATGACCCGTTTGACGCTATAAGCGGTACCCGCGGCTTAACCGGTGCGTGTGAGGGTATGTTCGTACTTGAACGAAAGGATAAGTTTAACCAAGTAGGAAAGCTATACATACAAGGTCGCTCACAACGAGATAATGTTATCACATTATTTTTCAACAGTTCAAAAACCATTTGGGAATACAGGGACGAGGTCGCAACGGATGACGGATTTAAATTAGACCCGATTTTAGAAAAAGTAGTTAATCTTGTAGGTGATAACGAATGGCGTGGCTCTGCAACCGAGCTTGCCTCTTTAATCGATTATGAAAAAGGAGCAATCTCACTTTCACGGTATTTAGCAGCAAATTCCGAAACACTATATTACAGTGAAAATATAAAATTTCAGCGGGTGAGAGTAGACAGCACTCAACGCTTAATAATTTTAACTAAAATTCAAGAGTAATCTTGAAAATAAGTATAAATTTCCTTAATTAACCAAAAATAACATAGAAAGGAAGTGGCAGTATGTTAAGTAAATCGGAGCTTGAGGCGTGTAAAAATGCAGATATTTGTTCTTTCAACAAAGGGGATTTGCCTGATATGAAAAGTATCAGCATTAATACGAAACAACCTGTTACTAAACGGGTTGAAGAATATTTTGATGCAGTTAAAAATCCGTATATATTTCGTGTGGGCGATGTGGGCGTTAAAATTAACTGCGTCGGGAATAAAAATCTGGAAGAATCGATTATTGAAATCGGCAAATTACATTAACAAATTTTACTGCTTGAAACATAAGGAAAGGTGCGATAAAATTAAGCTGTGTGGAAATTGCATATCGCC
>CALYNW010000241.1 GCA_945224895.1 uncultured Clostridia bacterium | reverse complement strand
ACAGCTTAAGCATAAAACACTGGTTGTTTGAAGCCCCAGAGGTGACCCTTAGAGAACAAGGCTTACTCATCCTCTTGAGGTTTCCCAGATTGCAAGAACTATTGCAAGAGCCTTACAGCTTAACGAGGATTTGACTGAGGCAGTTGCACTCGGTCACGATTTGGGACATACCCCCTTCGGTCACGCAGGAGAAAGAGCGCTTAACAGTCTTTGCAGCTGTGGCTTCAGACATTATGAGCAAAGTGTCAGAGTTGTTGAGAGAATAGAAAAGGGCGGTAAGGGACTTAATCTTACCGACGAGGTAAAAAACGGTATTCTCTGCCATACAAAGGGTGAGGAGGCTTACACCCTTGAGGGACAGATTATCCGTATTGCCGATAAGATTGCGTATATAAATCACGATATTGATGACGCAGTCAGAGCAGGTGTAATGGCTCAGGAGGATATTCCGTTAAGCCTCAGGCTTCAGCTGGGTATGACTAAATCCGACAGAATTAATAATATGGTTATTGATGTTATCAATAACAGTACAGATAAAATCAGAATGAGTGACGATTGCTATTCCGCCTTTATGGATTTGCACAGCTTTATGTTTACCGCAGTATATACTAACCCTGTGTGCAAGGGAGAGGAAAGCAAGGCAGTCGGTATGCTTGAAAAGATATACTCCTATTACATAGAGCATATTGACGAAATGCCTGAGGAGTACATTTCAATAGCACAGACAGACGGTAATGAAAGAGCAGTCTGCGACTATATCGCAGGAATGAGCGATACATATGCTCTAAAGGTATTTAACAAATTATTTGTACCTATGTGCTGGCATGAATAAGAGTAATTGCGATGATAGAGAGGAGATGAGATTATGGCTTTAAACGAAGGCTTTTTGCAGGAATTGAAATTTAAAACAGACATAGAAGACATAATTTCCTCCTATGTTACGCTGAAAAAAAGAGGCTCAACCTCTGTGGGACTTTGTCCCTTTCATAATGAAAAAACGCCATCTTTACCGTTTATAATGATACGCAGTCATTTTACTGCTTCGGCTGCGGTGCAGGGGGAGACGCCATAGGCTTTATCCGTAAAATTGAAAATCTCGATTATATTGACGCCGTTAAATTACTTGCCCAGAGAGCAGGTATGCAGATGCCCGAGGAGGGCTTTGACGACAGTCTTTCAAAACGGCGCAGACGAATTATTGAAATCAAGATAGAAACGGCAAAATTATATCATTCATATATGGTGAGTGAGCAGGGTAAGGCAGGACTCGACTATTTCTTAAATCGAGGATTGACACCAAATACTATTAAGCGTTTCGGCTTAGGTTATGCTCCAAATGAATGGGACAGCCTTTTGAAGCATTTAAAAAATCTCGGCTATAAGCCAAGTGAAATGGTCGACGCAGGTGTTGTTAAGGTCGGTAAGAATAACCGATATTACGACAATTTCAGAAACAGGGTAATGACGCCTATTATTGATGTAAGAGGTAATGTAATTGCATTCGGCGGAAGAGTTCTTGACGACAGCAAGCCGAAATACATTAACACCTCCGATACCCTTGTATACAAGAAGACAAATGAGATTTTTGCATTGAATTTTGCAAAAGACAGCAAAAGCGATAATCTTATACTATGCGAAGGATATATGGATGTAATCGCAATGCATCAGGCAGGCTTTACGAATGCTGTTGCAGGATGCGGAACGGCGCTTACTCCCGAGCAGGTAAGGCTAATAAGCAGGTATACAAATGAGGTTATTTTAGCCTATGATGCCGACGAGGCAGGACAAAAGGCGGTTAATAAAGCCGTAGGTCTGTTTAAGCAAACGGATATAAAAATCAAAATTCCTGTTCTCAGCGGCGGTAAGGACCCTGATGAAATTATCAAAAAGCTGGGCAGAGACAAGTTTAAGGGTATGCTTGAGGGCGCATCTAACGAAATTGAATTTGCTTTCCTTGATGCGAAAAATAAGTATAATCTTAATACTACTCAGGGAAAAATAGATTTTACAAACGACTGTATCAAAATTCTTGCAGACGTCAGTCCCATTGAGCAGGACCTTTATTTGACAAGGCTTTCCAATGAGCTTGGCATTGATAAATCAAGCCTGAAAATTCAGCTTACTGATTATGCTAGGCGGAAAAAATACAGGCAAAGCAGGGCACAATATAAAAAGATTGTTGACGAGTCTAACCGTGAAATTACAAGGAAAAGCTATGAAAACGGAGCCTCTGTCAGACAGCTTAAGGCAGAGGACAGAATCATCGGTCTGCTGTTTCGTTATCCCGATTGCAGAAGACTTTGCGATAATTTCAGCTCGGACAGGCTTTCCTCGGCATTTGCAAAAAAGGTTTTTGATGCTATAATATCAAGGCTTGACAGAGAGCTTGATATAGATTTGATGAACTTTTCGGAGCTTTTGACAGGTGATGAGCTTGGTCGTTTGTCGGGAATTATTGCCCGTTCAAGAGAAAGCAATGATGCAAAAAAGGAATTTTCGGACTGTATTTCCATAATAAACGAGGAATATGAAAAAAAGAATTCTGTTCCTGCAGGAGATATGAGCGACGATGATTTCAGAAATATGTTTAAAAAGAATAATACATA
>CALYNW010000240.1 GCA_945224895.1 uncultured Clostridia bacterium | reverse complement strand
CCAAAGAGCAATGAACGGTGAAAAAATCACTCTTGCAGAGTGTGATAAGTACAGAACTCCCATTCTTCTTGCCTTAGGTGAAAAATATCACGACCTTGGCTGGGCTATGGAAATTCATATCGGTGCTATGAGAAATAATAATACCTTGATGTTTAACTCAATCGGTGCCGATACAGGCTTTGACTCGGTAGGCGACGGTGAAATTGCACAGCCTCTTTCAAGATTTCTTGATGCATTAAATGTTAAGGACAAGCTCCCTAAAACTATTCTGTTTAACCTTAACGACAAGGACAATATTGTTCTTGCAACAATGCTAGGTAATTTCCAGTCAGCAGACGCAGAGTCAAAAATACAGTTCGGTCCTGCATGGTGGTTCCTTGACACAATGGACGGTATGACTAATCAGATGAAATATCTCGGTAATTTAGGCGTACTTGGTAAATTTGTGGGTATGGAAACTGATTCCCGTTCCTTTACATCATACGGCAGACACGAATATTTTAGAAGAATTATGTGTAACCTTATCGGCACTTGGGTTGAAAAGGGTATGTATGCAAATGACGAGGACTTATTACAAGAAATTGTTCAGGGAATATGCTTTAATAACGCAATGAAATACTTTAATTTTTAATATGGAGGAAGAAAAATGAATTTGAACTTAAGACCTAAAGAGGAATGTACCTTTGATGAAATATCCTTGGGCGAAATTATGCTCAGACTTGACCCGGGCGAGGGAAGAATTAAAACTGCACGTTCATTCAGAGCTTGGGAAGGCGGCGGAGAATATAATGTTGCAAGAGGACTTCGCAGATGCTTTGGACTTAAAACAAGTGTTGTAACCGCCTTTGCGGAAAATGAAGTAGGCTATCTTATGGAGGATTTAATTCTTCAGGGCGGAGTTGATACATCTTTAATTAAGTGGATGCCCTATGACGGTATCGGCAGAACAGTAAGAAACGGACTTAACTTTACCGAAAGAGGCTTCGGTATCCGTGGTGCTGTCGGTACATCTGACAGAGGAAATACTGCCGCTTCAAAGCTTAAGCCCGGTGACATTGATTGGGACTATATTTTCGGTACCCTTGGTGTTCGCTGGCTTCACACAGGCGGAATTTATGCTGCTCTTTCGGAGACTGCCGCAGAGGTTGTTATCGAGGCAGTTAAAAAGGCTAAGGAATACGGCACAATCGTTTCCTATGACCTAAACTACCGTCCGTCACTTTGGAAGGGTATCGGCGGTCAGGCAAAGGCTCAGGAGGTTAATAAGGAAATCGCAAAGTATGTTGACGTTATGATAGGCAATGAGGAGGACTTTACGGCTTCTCTCGGCTTTGAGGTTGAGGGCAATGATGCTGACCTTAAGGAGCTTAATATGGACGGCTATTACAAGATGATTGAAACCGTTACAAAGGCTTATCCTAATTTCAAGGTTATTGCAACTACTTTAAGAACCGTTAAGACAGCAACAGTAAACGACTGGAAGGCTATCTGCTGGGCAGACGGTAAAATTTATAATTCACTTGAATATCCCGGACTCGAAATTCTTGACCGTGTAGGTGGCGGCGACTCCTTTGCTTCAGGTCTTATCTACGGACTTATGACATATGAGGACGCTCAAAAGGCAGTAAACTACGGCGTGGTTCACGGTGCCTTGGCAATGACAACACCGGGCGACACCTCAATGGCTTCACTCAAAGAGGTTGAGGCAAAGGTAAATGGTGCCGGTGCAAGAGTTCAACGTTAATCAAAATTTAAATATTTATACGACAGGAGAAAAACTATGGCTAATAAAATTGAAACACTTGCAAAAATTCAGGAGGTAGGCATTGTTGCAGTAGTACGTGCAACATCTATCGAGCAGGCAGAAAAAATTACAGACGCTTGTATAGCAGGCGGTGTAGCAGCTATTGAGCTGACATTTACAGTACCTCACGCAGATAAGCTTATCGAGGCTATGAGGGAAAAGTACAACAGCGGTGAAATCATCATTGGCGCAGGCACGGTTATGGATGCCGCAACTGCACGAATTGCAATTCTTGCAGGTGCTGAATATATTGTTTCACCTTATTTTGACCCTGAAACCGTTAAAACCTGTAACCGCTACGGTGTTCCGTCAATGCCCGGAATTTATACTCCTACCGAGGCTGTTCACGCAATGGAATGCGGTGCAGATGTGCTTAAGGTATTCCCCGGAGATATTGCAGGTCCTTCATTTATTAAGGATATTCACGGTCCTATTCCTAACGCTGTTATGATGCCGTCAGGCGGTGTAGATGTTGACAATGTTAAGGACTGGATTAAGGCAGGTGCAATCGCCTGCGGAGCAGGCTCTTCCCTTATCGCAGGTGCTAAAACAGGGGATTACGATAAGATTACCGAAACAGGTAAGCTTTTTGTTCAGAGAATTAAAGAAGCAAGAGAAGAAATGAAGAAATAATTTCACATAAAATCAAAGGACAACCAACGGTTGAGTGACTTTTCAACCGTCAGTTGTCCTTTTAAACTTATCGGTTATTGTTTTTTTGCTGACTGCAAAGGTAAAATGAAATTACCAAATAAAAGAAAAGAGGTAATTTCAATGTCAATTTTTAATCAAAACGGAGACCACGGCGAA
>CALYNW010000239.1 GCA_945224895.1 uncultured Clostridia bacterium | reverse complement strand
GGAATTTCATCAAGCTCATCATTATAATACATATCGGCAGGAATACCTGTGTAGCTTCCATTTACATCACAGTTCACCATTTCGGGACTTATATATGAAGTTAAATCTATAATCTGCTTATTATTTTTTTTATTGTTTTTCTTATCATTCTTTTTCAAAAAAATCACCCCTGCATTATCTTTTGCAGGGGTATATTTTTTATTTACAGCTTTTCAACATCAATTACTGCTATTTTTTCCATAAATTCCTTTGGAGTTATAACCGTTCCCATTTCAAAAAATTCATCCATATTCATATTGAAATTGTTTACGTAAACGGGAATGTTCCTGTATTCCATATCAATATGGAGTACCTTTGCGTCACCGGCAACCTTTTTTGCATCGCAAACCGTGGCGTCATACATTTTGCTGACTACGATTTCGTGATTTCTGATGTATTCAAGTATAACATTTCTTGATGATTTTGACACGGAAATATAATTATCATCATTTTTTGAAAGCGCAAGCGCCATAGGCATTTGCGCCACAGCCTTACAGGCACCCGAATTTACGAAAAACTCGTTTATAAAAATTGACTCCAGCTTGCTTGTATCATCGGGAACAATTATTGCGAAGATATATTTTGAAAGCTTTTTCCCGTAAATGCCCTTCATAAATTCCTTGAAATAATACTGTCCCTCGGCAATTTTTTCGGCAAACTGATGGTAAAAGGGAATATTCGGTACCGTTGACAGGGCAGGCATATTAAAGGGCTTAAATTCCTCGTTTTCAATATCCCAAACGAGGATATTCTGATTTGTTATAATCATAGGAACTGTCTTTGCCAAATTATCACCTCTGAGTGTTTTATATTTAATATTTTACTACATACGTAATTTTAATTCAACAAAATTCAAAAAAATAAAAAAACATAGTGAAATGTATAGCAATATGTGATACAATATTATTGCTGATAAAAAAGAAAAAAGAAAGGGGATAATTATGCCTGATTCAGATGAGCTTGACGATATATTAAATGAAATAAAGAGTTTTAGAAATTCCGAGCCTGAAAAAGCAGAGGAAAAGAAAAAAGAAGAACCGAATATTTTTACCGAGGAAGAAAAGCCTGCGGAAAATAATGAGGTTAAAATAGATTTTGCCGAAGAAGAAGGGGTTGAGGCTGAGGAGGAAAAATCTCAGGATATACCCTGTGAACGCTTTAGCGAAAGCGACGATAAAATACAAGAGATTGAGGAGGACAGGTCTATGTCTGAAAAGAAAAAGTCAAATAATTCCAAGGGTTCAAAAAAGAAATTTCCGCTTGTTGCGGCTATTGCAGTAGCACTTATAGTAATAATTGCCTGTGTGGTATTTGTTGTTGCAGGCAAGAATGAGGATGCTGAAACAACTGCTCCTCCGGAGACCTCTCAAGTGACAGAGACTCCCACAGAGGCTCCTGTTTCGACAAAAAATCCTCTTACCGGTGACAGTGATTTTAATGCAGAGGCAGTCGGTAAAAGACCTGTTGCCTGCGTTGTGGAAAACTCCTCTGCCGCAAGACCGCAGTGGGGCATTAACGACAGCAAAAATCCACCGGATATAATCGTCGAGGGCGAGGTTGAAGGCGGAGAAACAAGAATGCTTTGGATGTATGCGGATTATACTTCGGTTCCGTCACAAATCGGTCCTATGAGAAGTGCAAGACCTCCGTATATTAAATTCTCGGAGCTGTTTGACGCTATCTTCCTCCATTGGGGACAGAGCCAGACAAAGAAGGGTACTGCTTATATCGGTGCTAATACTGTATTCAGAGTTGACAAGGTTGACCACATTAACCAAATGACCTACAGCGGAAAGGTAGCCTTGTTCGGCAGAGACAGCTCAAGAGGTGTATCAACAGAGCATACAGGCGTTTTGTACGGTGATAAGATTGCTGCCGCTATTGAGGGTGAGGGCTTCAGAACTGAGGCTGATGATGCTCACTACACAAAATTTAATTTCTCTGATGATGTTAAGTATGATACAGACTGTCAGTCACTTGGGCTTACCTTCTCAAGCAGAACTGCCACAAGAGATTGGGCTTACAGCAGTGATGACGGAATGTATCACTGCAATGACTACAATACAGATGTTACAAGAAAAAATCTTCTTGTTCTCTTTGACACAACAGAATATGTTGCTAAGGCAAATTACAAGAACAGCGGCTCTGCCGAGATCTACTGTAACTATAATTTAGCAGGCGGAAAGGGTAAGCTTGCCTGCAACGGAACAGTAACGGATATTACATGGTCTGTTGAAAACGGTGTGATTGTTCTTAAGGATGCAAACGGTGCAGACGTTAATTTGAATGTTGGCACAACATGGATTGGATATGCGTCATCGAATAATGGCGGAGCAGTAAAATAAAATTGTGTCTTTTTCCGTTATGCGTCGTTATTCACTGTTCGCAGTACACAAAGTACAGCTTCACAGTGAAAGCCTTGCCTAACGAAAAAATCCACTAATTTTACTCGTTTAAATGAAACATAAATAATTTTCGGATTGAAATATAAACAACAAAGCGGTGCAGGCTTAAGTCTGCACCGCCCAGACTGTCGATAAAGTGGTCTGAACCACGCCAAAGTGCGTGAAGAATAAAAATT
>CALYNW010000238.1 GCA_945224895.1 uncultured Clostridia bacterium | reverse complement strand
TCGTAGTAGCTGGGGTTCTTTGGATTTGAACCGCCGACTCTTTCTGCATAATCTGCCTGACTTTCCTTAGCAAGTGCACCGATTAATGTCGGCTGCAATACTGTGAGAATGTCCTGAAGAGTAGCCTTTGAAGCGATTTCTTCTTTTTCTGTGTCGGTAAGGTCTTTTACGTCCTTACCCATTTCCTTGGCATACTTTTCGTACACGCCGTTGCTTATAAGGTCAACGCCCATAAGTGCCGACGGTAAATAAGAGTCTGCCAAGCCGTTTAGTGCCTTGAAAGCATCTTCTGCTTCCGAGGAGTCACTCCAAATGTTATCGTAGTCCTTGGCAAAAGCCGTGAAGCCTACGGAACAAGTGGTAATGACCATTACTACAGCCAAGAATAAGCTGAGTAATTTTTTGCTCGTTCTCATAATCGTTTTTTCTCTCCTTTACTATATGATTTTACGAACTGAATCGTCGTGTCTTGCATTTGTGAACCGCCAAGCCCGAAAATCGCTTGTTCACAATTTGGTAACAAATAACCGATTTCAGAGCGCAGTTATCCACGCACGCACGAACAGATACACATTATTTATACCATTTAATAGCAGGCAAGTCAATACTTTTTTGCAAATTTTGAACAAATTGTTAATAATTCAAAATTTTCGGTTAAATGTTGCACATAAAACAACACAAATTACGATAAAAAGACATAAGACTGAAAAACGTAAAATAGTTACAAAAAATTGATTAACTCGCTGAAAATCCGTCAAGTAAATTTGCTTTACATCAAATTGAAAAGTGTAAAGGCAACATACTTTTCACACCTTCAAAAATCGGTGAAATATGTATAAACGGTAAAAATATTGTAAATAAATTATGAATTATTTTTCCGAATTGTAAATTTTCCAAGGTAGAATTTGGGCAAAATAACGAAAATGCTCATTATTTCCAAAGCCTGTTGACTTTTTGTTCTCTTTATGTAATAATTGATGTGTGTTCAAAGGCATCTTTTGCCCTTTTTTACGGTTTGCCCTAACGTTCTGTTCGGATTGCCCGAGGGTCAGAGAATCGAAGTATACCGTGACAGAAGGTGCTGACACTATAATTTTTAGACAATTAAAAATAATGGAGGTAAAAAATGAAAACGAAAGCAAAAAAGTTTTCGCATAAGCTTCTGGCACTCTTTATGGCAGTGCTTATGGCGGCAACATGCTTTACGGGCGTTATGACTTCATATGCCGCATCCTACGATACGAAGTATGCAGACGGCGATGTTGAATATAACGACCTTGCTTGGAATATACTTTCGGATGAGCAGATAGCTACAGGTATTCTTGACTATGCCGACAGTATGCTTCCGGCACTTAAAGCACTTG
Source organism: uncultured Clostridia bacterium (assembly GCA_945224895.1). Classification (GTDB taxonomy): domain Bacteria; phylum Bacillota; class Clostridia; order Oscillospirales; family Acutalibacteraceae; genus Eubacterium_R. The sequence goes on along the minus strand of CALYNW010000238.1, from coordinate 1,268 downwards.
AGCCGAAAATAGCTGAAATGGTTAACAGTGCTGATATTCCTGTTATCTCAGTTAAATATGATCTTTCAAAGCGTCAGATTACAGCTAAGTTTGCTCTTACTACTCTTGCTACCATTACCATTAAGCTTGGTAGTGTTGATGAGCTTCTTGAGACAATTAACAGTGTTCAGGGTGTTCTTGACGGCGGTCTCGTTAGCACCGCATCTAACGCTGGTCTCGACCTTGGCTTCGTTAAGAACCTTGATTTTTCAGCTGTTAACAATATGAGAAGGAGCAATACTTCTTCAACTGACATTGTCAGAGGTGTTCTCGGTATCATTTATGATAACAACGATGCAGTTATCGGTTCACTCCTCAGAGGTGAATTCAGCACAGGTGTTATCGGTCTTGATATTTATCAGACACTTGCAAATCTTGTTGGCGGTATTGATGCCGGCTATCAATCAAACTTTGTTTACAACTTCGTTCAGGCATTACTGTTCAGATACACAGAATGGTTTACCGACGAGGAAATCCTCGCATATAAGGGTGGCGGAACAATTGTACAGGCTGACGGTACAGAAAAGATTGTAGAAGCTCAGCCATTTGTATACGATGAAGTTCTTCTTGAGAAGATGACTGTTCATCTCCTTGATAAGATTAGCGTACTTGTTACATATCCTGACGGCACAAGCTCAGAATCAAGAAGAGCAGAGATTGATGCTAAGATGGAAGCAGGCATGACCTATGAGCAGGCTGCTACTGCCCTTGGCTACGATCCTAACCTTGTTTATTCTGACGAATATCCGGGTAATGTTCTTCTCTTTGCTTACGGCAATGACATGATCAAGCTTACTCCGGGAGACAGCTTATTCTCATTCGGCTATCAGGCACTTAAGTTTGCTTGGCAGACTGTTCTTAAGGATACAGTTAAGCTTATCCACGTAAACTATGGTGTTGAGCGTGGTCACGGCTCAAACTTTGATAACCAATATTATTATTGGGCATCAAAGAATCTTGGTTGGGACACATCAAACGTTGCTTCCAACTATACTGCTGAAAAGGTCAACGCTTGGGCAGCTGCTGTTTACGCAGATTACAAAGCTGAATCAGCTGACCAATTCCTTGGTTGGGTAAAGGATAACTACAGATTCGACCGTACAGTTGCAGAGGATGCAGTAGGCAACTGGAGAGATATTGATCACACAACACTCGTCAATAAGCTGAGATACAGCAATCTTGGTGAATATACAGTGGAGATTCAGACAGGGCCTCTCTACCTGGACTTT
>CALYNW010000237.1 GCA_945224895.1 uncultured Clostridia bacterium | reverse complement strand
AGCGGCATAAATGTTGAATTTATGCCGCTTTTCAAATTGTTAAGTCGCTGAAATTCAAGCGGGCTTGCATTGCAAGCCCCTACGAGTAATTTTTATTTTTCACATACTTTGGCGTGTTTCAGACCACTTTATCGACAGTCTGAGCCGTTCGCTTTATTTTGCGAACGGCTTAAATATTTTTAATAGATTTATCTACCCTTTGCAAAGGAACGGACCTTGAATTCAGCGCCTGTTGACTCACAGACCTTTCTTGATTTTTCAATATCCTCCTTTGATATAACGTCAACCACTGTCATTCTTACCTTTTTACAGTATTTTACACATTCCCTTGTAAATTCCAGCATAGCATCAAAGGCTTTGCCCTGAAATTTATTTCTTGTGATTTTATCATACTGCTCTGAGGTAGGCTCATTGAGAGAAACGGAAATTACATCAAAAAGCTCTGACAATTCCTTAGCGGTAGGCTTACCGTTTATCAAATCGGAAAGTCCGTTTGTATTGAGCCTAAGACTGATATTCGGATTAATGCTCCTGATATGCTTAACGGATTTTACAAGATTTTCATAAGCGTTGGTTGGTTCCCCGTATCCGCAGAATACTGCACTGTCAACCTTGGTAAAATCAAAATCGTCTATTGCTTTCTTGATTTCCTCAAAATCAGGCTCCTTATCAAACCAAAGCGCCTTTGCATCCCCTACTGCATCACCCTTTGACCTTATGCAAAAAGCACAGTTACAGGGACATTTATTTGTTATATTAAGATAAACTCCGCCATCAAGGGTATATACTATATCTGCCATATTATCACTTTCTTTCATTTATTATTTCCAAACAACTTTTTCTTCAGCTTTCCTGCATCAAATGCTACGCTAACAACGATAAATATTACCGCGCTTCCCACAGCCTGAATAACATTACCCGGTATATCGACTACAGCGTAGGCTTTATCAATAATGCAATCTGCAATAAAATAGCCGAGAACCGTAATTACACCTGATGGTATTGTAAGCAATGCCGTAAGCGGTGTCAATATCCTTTCGCTTTTTTTATTAACAAAGATAAAAGGAAGAGCAATAAGCATTTTAATTATAAATGTGGCAGGAGCATAGGTCAGCCAGCCTGCTGTTATATCTGCAAGTGTTGCACCGACTGCCGCCGCAAAAAGTGCCCAAGGACCTCCAAGCGTTGATGCAACTATGTAAACAAGCGCATCTCCGAAATGAACATATCCCGAAGCCACAGGCACCTGTACAAATCTTGTAAGCACAAAAATCATTGCCGCAAATACGGCGGCATATACCATATTTAATACCTTTTTATTCATATCAATTCTCCTAAATATTTTTCAAATTCAATACCGTCGTTGTGGTTGTCGACATTTGTGTTCATAATAACATTTTCCAAAAACTCGGTTGCAAGAGTACTTGACTCATAAAGCGTCATACCTCTTAATAGTCCTCCCGTAACAATCGACGCAAAAATATCGCCTGTTCCGCTGAAATATCCGCCCTTTTCCTTTGATGTAACAAGATTAACCTGACCGTTTTCAAAAATAATATTTGAAATATTGCCCTTTTCCTTGTAGCCTGTTACGGCAATTCTCTTTATTCCCTTGCTGATAAGCTTTTCACCATAGCGTATCAAATCGTCAAGCCTTTCGCTTGGCTCCTCCTCTGCTACGTAAGCAAGCTCAGAGATATTAGGGGTTATGACATCGGCTCTGTAGCAAAGGTCTTTAATTCTCTCGCACATTTCCATACTGTAGCCGTCATAGAGCTTTCCGTTATCTGCCATAACAGGGTCAACAATCAAAAGCGTTTTTTCGGTCTTAAATTCATCAATAAACGAATTAATAATATCAAGCTGTCTTGTGTCGGTTACAAAGCCTGTTAAAATCGCATCAAAGGTAGCGTTCAGCTTTTTCCACTCATTAATAAAATCAGGCATTACTTCTGTAAGCGAAAGTGATTTAAAGCTGTCATAGGCGGTTTGATTTGACAAAACAGCAGTAGGCAATGGATGAACCTCACTGCCCATAACCGATATTACGGGTATAGCCGCAGTAAGAGAGCATTTGCCGAAGCCTGACAAATCATTTATTACGGCACATTTTTTCACGTTTTCACCCTCTCTTGCATTATTACAAGATATATTATATAATAAATTGTAATTATTAAAATACACAGTTTCGAGAAATAAATGGTATACAGTTATGAAAAAATACTCTAATCTTTATAATGAAATAAAAAATATGATAACATCAAAGCAGCTTTTATGCGGTGACAAAATACCCTCAGTCAGAAAGGCGGCTGAAATTTACGGCGTTTCAACAACAACTGTACAAAACGCATATTTTGAGCTTTGTGCCGACGGCTATATTATTGCCCAGCCGAAAAGCGGTTATTTTGTATCGGACATAAATGAAATCATTACACGTGAAGAAATCGTACTTGAAAAGCCTAAAATCAAGTACGACCTTACAGGAGGAGTTGCCGACGCTGACAGCTTTGATTTCACCCTATGGCAGAGATACATTAAAAGTGCACTCAGGCAACGTGACAGACTGTTATCCTACAGCGAGCCTCAGGGTGAATATGATTTAAGATTTGCAATATCAGGCTACATAAGAGATAAAAGAAATGTTCTCGCCTCTCCCGACAGGATAGTTA
>CALYNW010000236.1 GCA_945224895.1 uncultured Clostridia bacterium | reverse complement strand
ATCAGATACAGTACAGCACAAGCAGTAAATTCACATCAAGTACAACAAAAACTGTAACTGTAAGCAAGAACAGCACAGCATCAAAAAAATTTTCGAAGCTTAAGGCAAAGAAAAAATATTATGTTCGTGTAAGAACATATAAAACAGTAAAGGTTGACGGTAAATCTACAAAGATTTATTCAAGCTGGTCAAAGGCGAAGTCCGTAAAAACAAAATAACTTTAAGGGCGAGGATTTCCTCGCCTTTGTTATTTTTTACCTATTTATAAAAAATTTACATATTAGGAAAAATAATTATTGATATTAGTTTCACAAAGTGTTAAAATCTATAATAGGCAAATTTGGAATATTTTATTTTAAATTTGTTTTTCTCATATTACAAGGAGGACAAAATATTGAACGACTCAAAGGCATTTAAAAGGCTTGAGGCACTTTTTGACGACGGCTCTTTTACCGAGATTGACGCTTTTGCTAAATCGGCGTCAGGTGATGTAGAGGTTGTTGCAGGCTTTGGTACAGTCGGAGATGTTGCAGTTTATGCATTTTCTCAGGATGTAACCGTTGATAATGGTGCTGTAAGTGTTGCACATTGTGCAAAGATTAAAAAGATTTATGATTTAGCACTGAAAACAGGATGTCCTGTTATCGGTGTTTATGATTCAAACGGAGTTAAGCTTACCGAAGGCTTTGAGGTGCTTAACGCATACGGAGAGCTTGTTAAGGCTTCGGCTACTATGAGCGGTGTTTGCCCGCAGATTTCGGTTGTTGCAGGCTCCTGCCTCGGTACATCTGCACTTATCGCTAATATGGCAGACGTTGTTGTTGCAGTTAAGGACGCTGATTTTTACGTATCTGCTCCGTCGGAGATTACTGCTGAAAATTCTTATAAAGAGGGCACGGTTGATGTACTTGCCGATGATTTTGACGGTGCAGTTAATGAGGTGAAGAAAATTGTTTCTCTTCTTCCGTCAAACAATCTTTCTCCTGCTCCGATTTTTGAGTTTTCACAGCCTATGACTGTTGCTGATGAAAATTCAGACGCTTTAGCTATTGTTAATTCTATTGCTGATGAAGGCTCAACTGTTGAAATTAAAGGCGGTTATGCAGCTTCAAACTGCAAAACAGTCCTCGCAACCGTTATGGGTACAACAGTTGGATTTATCGGCTTTGACGGTAAGGCACTTTGCCCCGGTTGTTCTTATAAGGCAGAGGCAATGATTAAGCTTTGTGATGCTTATTCTATCCCTGTTGTTACTCTTGTTAATGCAGACGGCATTATTAATGAAAAGGAAAACCAGATGCTTACAGCTCTTACTAAGCTTACATCTGCTTACGCTTCTGCAACTTGCCCTAAAATTTCTCTTATTACAGGACAGGCTATCGGCTCAGCATATATTGCTCTTGCAGGTAAAGGCTCTAATGTGGACTTTGCTTTTGCTTGGGACAGCAGTATTGCTTCACCCCTTAACAGCGATTCAGCCGTTGCATTTTTGTTCAATGACAGACTTGCTAACGGTGAGGACAGAGCGGCTCTTGAAAAGGAATATAACGAAACAGTTGCTTCACCGTTTACTGCCGCCGCCTACGGTGCAGTTGATGACGTATTTGCACCTGCTCAGTCAAGAGAAAAGATAATTTCGGCACTTGATATTCTTTCAGGTAAGAGAGAAAATACAATGCCGAGAAAACATTCTGTTAAATAATGGAGGATTAAGATATGAAAAACTATACTATTACCGTAAACGGAACACCTTACAGCGTTACAGTAGAGGAGGGCACAGGCTCAGCAGCTTCTGTTGCAAGTGCTCCTACACCTGCTCCCGCTCCTGCAGCAGCACCTGCACCTGCTCCAAAGGCTGCCGCTCCTGCACCGTCAGGTTCAGCAGGCGGAGTTAAGGTTGAGGCTCCTATGCCGGGAAACATTCTTGATATTAAGACATCAGTAGGTGCTTCTGTTACAAGCGGACAGGTTCTTGTTATCCTTGAGGCTATGAAAATGGAAAATGAAATTGTTGCTCCTCAGAACGGTACTGTTGCTTCTATCAATGTATCAAAGGGTGACAGCGTAGAAGCAGGACAGGTTATTGTTACATTAAACTAAGAGGTGTCGCAAATGGCTAAAATCGGTATTACAGAAACAGTCCTTCGTGACGCTCATCAGTCCTTGATTGCAACACGAATGACTACTGACGAATTTTCGGGTATACTTGAAAAAATGGATAAGATAGGCTATCATTCTCTTGAGTGCTGGGGCGGAGCAACATTTGATTCTTGTCTCCGTTTTCTTGACGAGGACCCTTGGGACAGACTTCGCCTTATCAGAGAAAAGTGCCCGAATACAAAGCTTCAGATGCTCTTCAGAGGTCAGAATATGCTTGGCTATCGTCATTATTCAGACGAGGTTGTTGATTATTTTGTAAAGAAAAGCATTGATAACGGTATTGATATTCTCAGAATATTTGATGCACTTAACGATGTTCGTAATCTTCAGACTGCAATTAATGCGGCAAAGAAATACGGCGGTCACGTTCAGGCGGCTATTTCATATACAACAGGTCCCGTGTTTGATATTGAGTATTACTGCAATTATGCAAAACAGCTTGAGAATGCCGGTGCTGATTCAATCTGTATTAAGGATATGGCTGGTCTTCTTACTCCATATGGCACATATGACCTTGTAAAGGCTCTTAAGGAAACT
>CALYNW010000235.1 GCA_945224895.1 uncultured Clostridia bacterium | reverse complement strand
AGGGTTAATTTGTGCTATATACTCCGTTACTGCTCGGGAAACGATAGCGCCGTCTGCCGCCGCAGTCACAACCTGTCGGCAGGGCTTTACTATTACATCGCCAATGGCGAAAATTCCTTTAGCACTTGTTCGGCAGAGCTCATCTGTTTTTATAAATCCTTGTTGGTCTGTTTCAACAATGTCTGTTACAAAATCTGCCTGCGGAGCCTGTCCAATCGCCACAAAAGCACCTGATACGGAAATTGATTTACCGCTCTTAAGAACTATTTCGCTGAGAAGCCTGTCGCCCTTAAATTCCTGCACCTCTTCACATGGGAGAAATTCCGTATTATCAAGTGACATAAACTGATTTTGCAGAATTTTAGATGCCCTAAGCTCCCTTCTTCTGTGGATAAGAGTTACCCTTTTGCAGATTTTTGCAAGGTATAAGGCGTCCTCAAGTGCTGTGTCACCGCCTCCGATAACGGCTGCTTCCTTATCCGCAAAAAAAGCCCCGTCACATACTGCACAGTAGGAAACGCCTCTGCCCGAAAACTCCGTTTCGCCCTTTACACCGAGCCTTTTATGTGCTGTTCCCACAGCAATAATAATTGCCTTTGCGTCAATAACCGTTGAATCCTTTAAGGCTACTGAGCCTTGCTTTACGGAAACAACCTCACCCTTTAAAAATTCAGCTCCTAAATTTTCTGCGTGTTTTCTGAATTTTTCCGAAAGCTCATCACCTGTTATATTTTCAAAGCCGGGATAATTCTCAATATCCTTTGTAAGAAGGAGCTGACCGCCTGAAAAATACTGCTTTTCAATAACTGCAACGCTTAGCATTGCACGTCTGAGATATATTGCGGCTGAAAGTCCGGCAGGTCCTGCTCCGATAATCAAAACATCATATTTCATTTTTTATCTCCTTAATACTATTGATTTACTATACTATTATATATTTTTTTCCTTTATTTATCAATACTTTTATGCTACAATCTGTATACTAAAAAATAGTTATTATTGTATATTGTAAGATATACAGCATGGTGCTATCATTTGTACATCAATTAAGAAAGGTTTTAACAATTATGAAAAAATCACAGGTAAACGTAAAGGGTATTTGCTTTACAGGAATTATGGCGGCACTTGTATTTGTTTTTACATTTACATTTAAAATTCCACTTGGAAACGGTTATACACATTTAGGTGACGCATTTATATTCCTGTCGGCATATTTACTTGGAGGAAAAAGGGCAACATTTGCAGCAGGTCTCGGGGGTGCTCTTGCTGATTTGGCAGGCGGTTACACAATGTGGATAGCCCCCACATTTATTGCTAAGTTTTTAATGGCGGGTGTTTGCTGTTTAGTTGCAGAGCTGATTTTTAAAAGGTCGTTGCTTGGATATGCAGTAGGTGCAGTTGCAGGCGCAATAGTTCATATCGGTGCTTATTCACTTGCTTGGTTTTTGCTTTTTGATAAAGCGGCAATGATTTCTGCATTTCCTGCTCTTACGCTTCAGACTGTTGTAGGCGTTGTAGTTGCGGCAGTATTTGTTGCAGTTTTCCGCAAAACAGGTACAGACAATAAGCTCAGAGCTATGGCAGGCTTTGAAAAGAAAGAAAAGAAAGCAGAAGCAGCTTCGGAGGGTAAATAAATGAAAAAGATTGACGCTCATTCACATATCGGAAATTTCGGCGGTTGGGCAGGAGTAGCCTTTACCAAGGATAAGTTAATCGAGCAAATGGAAGAATACGACATTGAAAAAACATTTCTTACAGGTTCTTCCTTTCAGGGTAATGATGAAGTAATTGACGCCTTTCAGTCAAATCCCGATAGAATTGTTCCATTTGTTTGGGTAAATCCTGCGCTTGATGATGTAGAAAAAAAGCTTGACAGGTACATCAATAAAGAGGGCTTTATGGGTATAAAAATGCAACCGCTTTTTGACGCCTTTGTTGCAGATGACCCTGTTGTTTATCCTGTTATGGATTTTGCAAGAGAATATGACGTACCCGTGTTTATCCACTGCGGTCACCCGCCCTTTTCACTCCCTTGGAGCATTGCACTCCTTGCTGAAAAATATCCTGATGTACGTGTTACAATGATACATATGGGACACGGTCACGGTGTTTATATTGATGCGTCAATTAAAATGGCAAAGAGATATGATAACCTTTATCTTGAAATGAGCGGTATGCCTATGGGCAGTAAAATTGCAGAGGCATATGAAACAGTAGGTAATGACAGAATTGTGTTCGGTATTGATTCTCCGTTCCATCATCCAACTGTTGAAATTCAAAAGGTTCTTACCTGCGGTCTTGATGAAAAGGCACAGGAGGATATTTTCTATAACAACGCTAAAAAGCTTCTTAGATTATAATTTGCAGGTTACCTGCCAAACCCGAATTTGAGTAAAACAAGACCTCAGAAACAAAGCTTTCTGAGGTCTTATTTTATTTCTTTTTGAACTTATCAAAGAAGCCTTCCTTGCCGTTATTTTTCGGCGAAACATAATCCTTATCAAATTCCTTGAGAAGTTCTTTCTGTTCATGTGTAACGGACTTAGGAATATCAACAACGATTCTTACGTGTTCATCACCCTTGCCCATACCGTTAAGCCTTGAAATACCCTTATTTCCTTTAAGAGTGAATATCTCACCCGTCTGTGTTCCGGCAGGAACATTAAGCTTAACGTCGCCATCACTAGTGGGAACGTCAACCTCTGCACCAA
>CALYNW010000234.1 GCA_945224895.1 uncultured Clostridia bacterium | reverse complement strand
ACGATTATGATGATGTATCATACTATCCTGACGAGGACCACGAAGGCCACGACCACGAGCCTGACGGGTATTGTATCGAAGCGGATGAGTATATCCAAGATATGATGTAATGGAGATTTATTATGAAAACTGATAGTCATTTGTTTCCGGTTGAAACACCTATGGACAGTCTTTTCGATAGCAATAAAGATGGTAAATTAACCGGATTTGAAACAACTATGCGTGATGCTGAGGATTATTATATGGAGCATCACGATGATTGATTTACTTTTGAAAAATTGAAAAATACGGGCCGAGAGGGGTGTCCTCTCGGCTTAAATTTTTGCGGATATGTAGTGCAATTTTCGTTAATTTTATGTTTTTAATGTAATTAGGCGCCCACTGTCGCTTTTTTCGAGTCCCGAAAGTGGCTTAAATAGGGCATTTTGAAATTTTTTAATGCAAAAAAACACCAACCTCAGCAGCAGCCTCCATCTTAAATCTGTTGAGAGCTTCCTTAGCCTCAGGTACTACGTTTTTACCGCTTGCCATTTTGAATACACCTCTTTTGCATTTTATTGCAAAAGTGAATACTGCCGACTGAATTGCAATAAGCAGTTTTCGCTCTTGCAAGTATAGTTTGTGAAGTGTATTCTTTTTTACTATTGAAAAATTTTAACAAAAAATCGGGATAAAAGAAAAATTATAATTCTGTGTTTACTTTTGATAAATTTATTGTATATATTCAACTTTTGATTTATAATTTAAGTACAACCTAAAAAGGATAGTGATTAAATGGAAAAGTTCAGATGGGCATATATAGGCAGCGGAAGCATTGCAAATTCCACTGCAAGGGATATCATAAAAGGCAATCATAGGATTGTTTCCGTTTACAGCAGAAATATTGAAAAAGCAAGGACCTTTGCCGATAAATTCGGGGCAGATGCCCTTAACGATTTTGATAGTGCAGTAAACAGAGAGGACGTTGACGGAGTTTATATTGCAACGCCTCATACCTCTCATATTGAATATGCGGTTAGAGCTATGAAATTGGGAAAGTCTGTGCTTTGCGAAAAGCCTGTAGGCGTTTCATTAAAAGAGGTTGAAGTCGCTATAGGAACGGCAAAAAGTGAAAATATATACTTTTGCGAGGCAATGTGGACTTGGTTTTCTGACGTGGCTTTAACTGTAAAGAAATGGGTGCACAGCGGTGAAATAGGGGAGATTAAAGACGTTGTTATCAACTATGCCTTCCCCGGAATACTTATGCCTAAAACTTCACGTGTTCTTACTCCCGAAACTGCCGGCGGTGCCTTACTTGACATAGGTATTTATCCCATTACATATTGCTATAATCTCTTCGGAATTCCCGATAAAATCCATTGTACAGGTAAAATCAAAAACGGAATTGATATAGCCGAAACGGTGATTCTTGAATATAACGGTTTTAAATGTACTCTTAATATGTCTCTTTGCAGATTAAAGGAAAACTGCCTGATTAAAGGCAGTAGAGGGACAGTCAGCCTTCCTGCATTCTTCCATATGGCATCAAAGGCAATACTGAAAAATGAAAAGGGCAGTAAGACTTTCAACGGTAAAACAGATTATCTTACCGAGTTTACAAGGGTTGCCGAGGAAATACGTCAGGGCAAAACAGAGTCGGATTTTATTCCTTTTGAAGCTACAAGAGAATGTATGAGGATTATGGACGAATGCAGAAAGCAAATGAAGCTTGTTTACCCGTTTGAAATAAAATAATATGATTACAATGAAAGAAAAAGCATATGAATTTTTAAAAACCATTCCAAAAGGTAAGGTTGTAACCTATGGTCAGATAGCAGAGTATTTAGGCAATAAAAGACTTGCAAGAGTTGTGGGAAATATTCTTCACAGTAACCCTGACGGAGACAAATACCCCTGCTACAAGGTCGTTGACAGCAAGGGGAATTTATCAAAAGGCTATGCCTTCGGCGGAATTGAAAGGCAGAAGGAAAGGTTAGAAAATGACGGTATTACCGTCAAGAATTATAAGGTTGATTTAGATAAATACCAAATGAAATAGTAAGGGTGATGAGTTAATGGTATTATATTTTACAGGAACGGGCAACAGCAGGTATGCTGCCGAAAGGATTGCTTCAATAATAAATGATGATTGCATTAATCTTTTTGAAAGGATTAAAGATAAGAATTATTCCGAAATAAAATCTGACAGAGATTTTGTAATAGTATCTCCCACATATGGATGGCAGATACCCCATATTCTTCGTGACTGGCTTAAACAGTCTGAGCTTTCAGGCAGTAAAAATATTTATTTCGTTATGACCTGCGGAGGAGAAATCGGCAACGCTTCAAAATATCTAAGCAGTCTTTGCAAAGAGATAAATATGAACTATATGGGCTGTGCAGAAATTGTTATGCCTGAAAATTACATAGCGCTTTTTGACGCCCCTGAAAAAGCAGAGGCTCTAAGGATAATTGAAAATTCAGAGCCTGACATTGAAAAAAGCGCTCAAATAATTTTATCTGGCAAGCCTATACCGAAAAAATCTATCGGTGCAGTTGACAAAATTAAAAGCGGTATTGTAAATGCTGTTTATTATCCTTTGCTTATACATTCTAAAAAATTCACTGTATCCGATAATTGTATTTCCTGCGGAAAATGTGTTAAAGCCTGCGTGATGAATAATATAAAATTAATTAACAGCAAGCCTATCTGGACTGATAATTGTACCCACTGGATGGCT
>CALYNW010000233.1 GCA_945224895.1 uncultured Clostridia bacterium | reverse complement strand
GACAAATATCGCTTTAATACTACATTTTGACGGCTTCGGATTATTACCGCTACCCTAAATCAGGAGTCGGTAAAGCGATTTGCCGATTCCTGTTTGATTTCTTAATTAAGCGAGGCAAATCCGTTCATAAAAAACTTATTTGGATTTATTTCGCTTGCTTATCTACAGATTTTAAGGAGAAACAAAATGTTCTGGCAGGTCACTTTAGAATTGCTTAAAGGCTTCGGTACTACTCTTGAGCTTTTTGCTTTGACGCTTGTTTTTGCTCTGCCACTCGGTCTTATACTGAGCTTCGGCTCAATGAGTAAATTCAAGCCTATAAAATATCTTGTAAAGGTATTTGTGTGGATTATAAGAGGTACTCCTCTTATGCTTCAAATGCTTGTAATCTATTTCGGTCCCGGTCTTGCGGCGGCGAATGCAGCCAAGGTTGAGAACCCAAATGCTTTAATTGCTTGGGTGGCAACTTGGTCTGTTTTCGACAGATTTGTTGCAGTGCTTATTTCTTTTGTTATAAACTATGCCTGCTATTTTTCCGAAATTTACAGAGGCGGAATAGAGGGTATCTCAATAGGTCAGTACGAAGCAGGTCAGGTTCTCGGTATGACTAAGAGCCAGATTTTCTTCAAGATTATTCTTTTACAGGTTGTTAAAAGAATTATACCGCCTATGAGTAATGAAATCATTACACTTGTAAAGGACACCTCTCTTGCGAGAATTATTGCCGTATACGAGGTTATTTGGGCAGGTCAGATGTTCATTAAATCAGAGGGCCTTATCTGGCCTCTGTTCTACACAGGTGCATTTTATCTGATATTTAACGGTATTCTTACTGTTCTGTTCGGTAAGATTGAAAAGAAATTAGACTATTACAGAGGTTAATGCCATGGCTATTATTGAAGTAAAAAACATACATAAAAGCTTCGGCAATAACGAGGTTTTAAAGGGTATAGACTTTACCCTTGACAAGGGGGATGTTCTTGTAATTATCGGCTCGTCAGGCAGCGGTAAAACAACACTTTTGCGTTGTCTGAATTTCCTTGAAACTCCCGATAAGGGCACCATTACGGTATCGGGCGAAACCCTTATTGACGGCGAGGACAAGGAGTCCCTCTCAGAAAAAAAGATTAGAAAAAACAGACTCCATTTCGGTCTTGTTTTTCAGCAGTTCAATCTTTTTCCACAGTACACGGTTAAGAAAAATCTCACTCTTGCCCCTACCCTGGCGCTTAAGGAAGAGATAAAGACTGCAAAAAAGGAAAGCAATAATTTTTCCGCAAAGAATTACAAGGCGAAGCGTCTTGCGGAAATTGAAAAAAATGCAGACGCCCTGCTGGAAAGAGTAGGTCTTTCCGAAAAGGCAGACGCATATCCCTGTATGCTTTCAGGCGGTCAGCAGCAGAGGGTTGCCATAGCAAGGGCTTTAGCTATGAGACCCGATATACTTTGCTTTGACGAGCCTACCTCGGCACTTGACCCCGAGCTAACGGGAGAGGTTTTAAATGTTATAAGAAGCCTTAAAACAGGCAACAGCACTATGATTGTTGTTACCCACGAAATGGAATTTGCAAAAAATGTTGCCGATAAGGTAATATTTATGGCAAAAGGTGTTATTGAGGAAGAAGGCACACCCGAGGATATCTTTGAACACCCCAAGAGTGAAATTTTAAAGAGCTTTTTAAGTAAAGCCCTTGATACCTAAGAATTATTGTGTTAATATATAATTAATAACTTTTATCTTAAGGAGGAGACTTATGGACTTTAAAAAAATCATAAGCAAAAAGGACGACTATGCCAAGTATATGCTTGACGAAATCACACATATCTGTAAGGATATGGAAAAGCGTGCTCCCGGCTCAAAGGGTGAGCAACAAGCCTGCGAATATATGGCTGAGGTTCTTAAAAAGGACTGCGGCTGTGAAAGAGCAGACGTTGAATCCTTCAAGGAAAACCCAGGAGCATTTTTCGGCTGGATTTATTTTACAATAACATTTGTTTTAGCCGCTATTGTACTGTTTTTCTTTGCTCCCATTTTATCGGTAATTCTTATTGTTGCAGGTCTTGCAATCGTTCTTCTTGAGTTCGGTGTTTACAAAAAATGCGTTGACCGCTTTTTCCCTGAAAAAACAGGTCACAACGTAACAGCCGTTAAGAAATGTACAGGTGAGGTTAAACGCCGAATATTCTTCAACGGTCACCCTGACGCCGCTTGGGAATGGCCTGTAAACTACGCTTTGGGCGGTGTAGGCTTTGAAGGTCACGCTATTCTTTGCGGAGTCGGTGCAATTTACTACCTTGTTATTTCTATTATGGCAATCGTAAAATTCGGTGCAATCGGTGCTATTACTCCCGGCACAACACTTTTCAAAATGGCTCTCATCGGTCTTATCTTTGTTCCTTTCCTTATCGGTCTTTACTGGATGTGGAATAAGAACAGAGTAGTTGACGGTGCAAATGACAACCTTTCAGGCTGTTATATGGGTATCGCAGTTATGAAGGCTCTTCAAGACGAGGGCATCACTCTTGAGAACACAGAGGTTGGCGTTATTCTTTCAGGCTCAGAGGAAGCAGGTCTCAGAGGTGCCAAGGCTTGGTGCGAGGCTCACAAGGGAGAATTTGACGACGTTCCTACATTCATTTTCTCTTATGACACAATCCATGACCCCAAATATCTTATGACAAACTACCGTGACCTTAATGGTACAGTTAAAGCTGACAAGGATGTTTCAGACCTGTTTATGG
>CALYNW010000232.1 GCA_945224895.1 uncultured Clostridia bacterium | reverse complement strand
TTACAAGTGCAGTGCCGACAGCACCTGTTGCACCTGTTACAATAGCTTTTTTCATAATAATAATTTATCTGTTAGCGTACATTTTTTCGTAATAATTTTGATAATCGCCGGAAATGATGTTTTTCCACCATTCCTTATTATTAAGATACCATTCAATGGTAAGCTTTATTCCGTCATCAAACTTTGTTGCAGGGAGCCAGCCAAGCTCATTATGAATTTTCGTCGGGTCTATTGCATATCTCATATCGTGACCGGGTCTGTCTGTAACATAGGTGATAAGAGATTCAGGCTTGTCAAGCTGCTTGAGAATAGTTTTAACAACATCAAGATTTGTTTTTTCATTATGACCGCCGATATTGTAAACCTCTCCTACTCTGCCTTTGCGTATAACAAGGTCGATAGCGGCACAGTGGTCCTCTACATAAAGCCAGTCACGTACATTTTCACCTGTGCCGTAAACGGGAAGTGACTCGTCTGCCAGGGCACGGCTGATAATAAGCGGAATAAGCTTTTCGGGGAAATGATAAGGACCGTAGTTATTTGAACATCTTGTAATTGTAACAGGCAAGCCAAAGGTTCTGTGATATGCAAGAACCAGCAGGTCTGCTCCTGCCTTCGAGGATGAATAAGGAGAAGATGTATGAATAGGAGTCTCCTCTGTAAAGAACAGGTCGGGACGGTCGAGTGGCAAATCACCGTATACCTCATCGGTTGAAACCTGATGATAACGTGTAATTCCATACTTTCTGCAGGCGTCCATAAGCACCTGTGTTCCGAGAATATTTGTTTTAAGGAAAATTCCCGGGTCCTCTATTGACCTGTCAACATGGGACTCAGCGGCAAAATTTACGATAATGTCGGGGTGCTCCTCTTCGAAAAGCCTTTCAACATCAGCTCTTTCGGCAATGTCACCCTTAACAAATCTGAAATTAGGGTTGTCCATAACAGGAGCAAGAGTTGCAAGATTTCCCGCATAGGTAAGCTTATCAAAGCAAACAATTCTGTCCTCGGGATGATTTTTAAGTTCATAAAATACAAAATTTGAGCCGATAAATCCGGCACCGCCTGTAACAATAATAGTCATAACTGTTCCTCCTAAATTTCTCCTGCCGCAACCTTTTTAAGGTATTTTCCGTAATCCGATTTGCCGTACTTTTCTGCTGACTGAGTCAGCTTTTCCTTGTCAATCATACCTGTTCGGTATGCAATCTCCTCCGGTGCCGAAATACGTATACCCTGCTGAGTCTGAACTGTTCTAACGAAATCAGCCGCATCAATAAGGCTTTCCATAGTTCCTGTATCAAGCCAAGCAAAGCCTCTGCCTAAAAGCTTAACATCAAGCTCACCGTTATCAAGATAAACTCTGTTAAGGTCTGTAATCTCAAGCTCGCCTCTTGCTGACGGCTTTTGATTTTTTGCATATTCAATACAGCGGTTATCGTAAAAATAAAGGCCTGTAATTGCGTAATGCGATTTCGGATTTTCAGGCTTTTCCTCAACAGAAAGAACCTTTCCTGTTTTGTCAAACTCAACAATACCAAATCTTTCAGGGTCATCAACGTGATAGCCAAATACTGTTGCACGGTGATTTACCTCTGCATTTTCCACTGCCTGCCTAAGTATCGTTCCGAAGCCTGCGCCATAGAAAATATTGTCACCAAGCACCATTGCACAGCAATCATCCCCTATGAATTCCTCACCGAGAATAAATGCCTGAGCAAGACCGTCGGGAGACGGCTGAACCTTATATGAAAGCTTTATGCCATACTGACTGCCGTCACCTAAAAGCCTTTCAAAATTCGGTAAATCCGTCGGTGTTGATATGATGAGAATATCATCTATACCTGCAAGCATAAGTGTGCTTAATGGGTAATAAATCATAGGCTTGTCATAAATAGGCAAAAGCTGCTTTGATGTTACCATTGTAAGCGGATAAAGCCTTGTTCCGCTACCGCCTGCTAAAATTATACCTTTCATTTTTATTCTCCTTTATTCATACATAATAAACTGATATGAGGTCATACTTCCGTATTCATTTGATGCCGTAAAGTCATTAACTAAAGTGTAGCCTGCATCAAGGAATTTATTGATTGCATTGGTAGCACTCTTTCTTGCAGGAACTACAAGAATTACATTTTTAATATCTGTATTGATATCATCCGCAGCATAAAGCGTTGCATCTGATACCTCAACAGTGTTTTCATTTTGTGCATATGTCTGTCTTTGATTTACAGTATCCCAGAAAATCTTATACTGAAGTCCTGCAAAATGCATTTCATAATAATAGGTATCATAAATTGCAAATGTGATTGGAGTAGTAGGAGCAAAGAATTTCAGAGTTTGATTTACCAAATCGGGATATACCGAATATTCCATATTATATACATAATAATCGCCAACCAAATCGGCAAAAAAGCCTGCATCGTAACGATTACTGTTGCCCACATTGTAAATCAAATGATTACCTGTATCAATGCTTGTACAGCCCTTTATAATTGAGGGGTCTATGGTTATATAGGTTTGAACAAGCATAACAGCAGATAATACCAATGACATTAAAGCCTTAATTACCTCCTTATTAGTTAAAACGGAAACCGAAACTACTAAAAGAAGTGTATAAAATACATTCAAAGGAGCAATATATCTCGGGCAATGGCTCAATGTGAATGAGCAAAGGAACAGAGTAAATATAACAGCTGTTGCCATTGAACCATAGAAGAATATTGTACTGCCTGATTTCATAACAGGAGC
>CALYNW010000231.1 GCA_945224895.1 uncultured Clostridia bacterium | reverse complement strand
GCATAATATCGGTACCACGTCCTGCCATATTTGTGGCGATTGTAACAGCACCGAATTTACCTGCTTGAGCGATAATTTCAGCCTCACGCTCGTGGTTCTTCGCATTGAGCACGTTATGAGGAATTCTTGCCTTCTTAAGCATTTTTGAAAGAAGCTCACTCTTTTCAATGCTGATTGTACCTACAAGAACAGGCTGTCCCTTTTCGTGACATTTTTTAATCTGCTCGATTACGTTGTAGAATTTTCCTCTTTCGGTCTGGAAAATAACGTCGGGATGGTCAATTCTTGCCAGAGGCTTATTAGTAGGAATTTCAACAACGTCAAGCTTGTAGATTTCCGAAAATTCGGGAGCCTCGGTTGAAGCAGTACCTGTCATACCCGAAAGCTTGCTGTAAAGACGGAAATAGTTTTGGAAGGTGATTGTAGCAAGAGTTTTGCTCTCGTGCTCAACCTTAACGCCCTCCTTAGCCTCAATAGCCTGATGCAGACCCTCGTTATAACGTCTGCCCTCCATAATACGACCTGTAAATTCGTCAACGATTTTAACCTGACCGTCTGTAACAACGTAGTCAATATCTCTTCTCATTACGCCGTTAGCCTTAATAGCCTGATTGATATGGTGGAGGAGGGTAGTGTTCTCCATTTCCATAAGGTTTTCAACATTGAAATAAGACTCTGCTTTTTTAACACCGTCTTGAGTAAGAGTTGCCGTTTTAGCCTTTTCGTCAACGATATAGTCGCCGTCATATGTTGCCTCTGTGTCCTGCTTTTCGTCCATTTTGGCAACCTTAACCATTTTAAGTGTTTTTGCAAATGCGTTTGCCTGACGGTAGAGGTCGGTTGACTGCTCACCCTTACCGCTGATGATAAGAGGAGTACGTGCCTCATCAATAAGAATTGAGTCAACCTCATCGACGATTGCAAATTTATGACCTCTCTGAACCTTGTCCTCCTTATACTGAACCATATTGTCACGGAGGTAGTCAAATCCCATTTCATTATTTGTGCCGTATGTGATATCGGCATTATAAGCTTCCTGTCTCTGGGCATTTGTCTTTTCGTGAATTATAAGACCTACCGAAAGACCGAGAAAGCGGTAAAGCTTACCCATCCATTCAGAGTCACGCTTAGCAAGGTAATCGTTTACTGTTACGATATGAACACCCTCGCCGTTAAGCGCATTAAGATATGCAGGAAGAGTAGCAACAAGAGTTTTACCTTCACCTGTTTTCATTTCGGCAATTCTGCCCTGATGGAGAACGATACCGCCGATAATCTGAACAGGGAAATGCTTCATTCCGAGAACTCTCCAGGCAGCCTCACGGCATACTGCGAATGCATCGGGAAGAATGTCATCAAGAGTTTCACCGTTTGCAAGACGTCCTTTAAGGATTTCCGTCTGTGAGGTAAGCTCCTTATCACTCATTGCCTGATATTTTTCTTCAAGGGCAAGCACCTTGTCAGCTGTCTTTTTAACTCGTTTAACTTCCTTTTTGGAGTAGTCTCCGAAAATGGCAGTTAATAATTTATTTGCCATATTATTACACCCACCTTAAATTTACGTATCTAATATTCTATCATAAAAGTATTCAGTTGTCACTATATTTTTTATTTATTACATTAATAATAAGAAAAACGATTTAAGAATATATTTCCTTTATTGCGGAAAGAGCACCGCCCGAAACCTGATTTTCAGCGTTTTCATCAAAGACAAGCACAAGATTTTTGTCACTCTGTTCAACCGTAAGAGTAATTTCTGTTGAGTCGGGAAACATTTCGGCACCGTCTATTGATTCAACAAGTACGCCTAATTTCCTGTCAAGAAAGCTGTCATTTGAAAGCTTTGAAAGAAGCTGAATTGCGGAATAGTTGCTTTTAAGATTTTGTGCAAAATCACTTGCAACCTGATAAAGGTCCTTATTGCTTATGCTGACTGTGACAGTTGAATTGTCAAGGTCAACAGCAGTAACCTCGTATGTAAGGTTTTCAAAAATTGCCTTGCCTAAATCAACAAACTGCTGATGGTCCTTGGCATAGCCGAGAATAGTTGAAAGCGTTGACGAGTCAACATATTTTTCAAGCTTTTCCGTGTCAAAATCCTTTAATGCGGTCATAGCGGTATCAACAGTTGCTGTTATATTTTCCTCTGTCATTTCCGCATTAGGTCCGCTGCAGCCTGCAAAGCATAAGCAGATTAGCATTACCGAAAGGAATATACTGAATATTTTTTTCATATTTTGTTCCGTCCTTTGAAATTTAATCACCTTATTATATATAATTAATTACGATTTGGCAACAATAATTAAAATTGTTATAAAAAAATTGCATATTGCAAATAGATGTGGTATAATCAACAAAACTATACACATTATGTTGATCTGAAATAAATTAAGGACACGGAAAATATAATGAAACAGAAGTTGAAAAAATATTTCGGTCCTACGAAAATCAAAAGGCTTTTTGATATCGTAGTATCGTTTTTTGCGCTGATAATTCTTTCTCCGCTGTTTCTTGTAATCTGCATAGCTAATCTGCTTACGCCGAATACAAGTGTATTCTTCTCCCACGAAAGAAGAGGCAGACGTGGAAAGCCGTTTAAAATTTACAAGTTCCAAACTATGAGAAATGACACCCCGAATGTGGCTACGGGAGATTTGGAAAATCCCGAGCAGTATATTACGAAGGTGGGTAAATTCCTCAGAAAAACAAGTCTTGATGAGCTTCCTCAGCTTTGGAATATCCTCAAGGGAG
>CALYNW010000230.1 GCA_945224895.1 uncultured Clostridia bacterium | reverse complement strand
CCATATAGCCGAGCCTTAAATCAAGCTTTGATGGTTTTGAAACTACTACAGTCCTCCAACCCATAAATATTCTCCTTTACTTTAACAAATCTATTTCCTGTTCAAATAATCCCGTAATTGATTGATTAATCAGCTTTACAGAATTATAACCGGATTGAATTTTATTGCTTATTGTTGTTATTCCGCTTTTTTTAGCTTCACCCAAAGCAGTCAAATCACCGCTTAAAACATTAGCGTGAAGAATATTGATGATTTGCATAAGTGTATAGCATTGACTGTAAAGAGACAAGCTAATAAACACGTCTCGCTTGCTAACTAATGTATTTCCTGTTTTACTGAATTTGACTTTAAAAACAGTATCCGTCATCTTATATGTCAATGCATCATACAAATCCAAGTTTTCATCTTCCGTAATTTCATCATAGGAGGTTACCTCTTTTTCCTTGTGTAACTCTGTGCACTTTGTTAGATAGTTTGAAATTTTCTTCACATACCTTTCCTGTTTTTGACTTAAAACAAGCTGAACAGCAGGCTTACATACTAATTGACTTCCACCGCCACTCTTACTACTGATATGCATTCTAAAGCCGTCAATACTGATAAGTGCGTTGTATTTTACACAGGGGATAATGATTTTTACATCATCAACGCCAAGACGTTTTGACATAAATTCTTTCGGATTATCCTTGTATTCTTTTTCAATATACAAATCAACCGGTTCAAATGATCGAATTGTTTTTCCCTTCAAATCCGTATATTCAACAAAAGCAAAATATGTTGATGAAGGTCTGTTATAGCCACCGTATTTATCAATATCCATATTCTTTTTGCGTGGAACCTGTCCTAAGCCTTTTTTCAATGGCATTTGGTCAAACAAACCTCCGGACTGTTTAAACGAATATCGTGTAAATCTAATATTATTCTTTGCCATAGTTGCCTTGACGGTTTTAAGCGATTCACCGTTTTCAGCAGTCCAAGCGCCCTTTGTTGAGTAATCAAACATACGGTTCATACTCCATTCACCGCTTTGAATGTTATTTATAAAGTATGACTGCTTTGCTTTAACAGTATAAACATTGCCGACAACAATATTTAAATAAGCATCCTTTGCGTGGTGAAAATCGTTTACATCACGGGATTTTAACATATCAAAATCTTTTCTGAAATCGGAAACAAGACCTGCTTTTATATACTCAACATCTGTATCCGGATAACGCTTTTGCAATAGCTGTGCCACAGCTTTTGTTGATTGACGTGTTTCGACAAGCTGTCTTGAAGCAAAGGAAGAAAGCTCCTCATCTGTAAGTGGAGTATTCCTTGTCAGCCTTTCAAATTTTTTCTTGCTGATAAGCTCCTTTGAAAGAAGCATTTTCCAAAACGGAGTCATCTTGCTTTTTATTTCACTGCTGATAGGATAAATATTTCCTTTGATTTCATTTGCAGTTTTTAAAACAAGAACTCTGTTGTCAATACTGTCATCCTTTATTTTTGAACGTGGAAAAATATGGTCAATATCATATATGTTTCTGTTATAGATTTCATCTATTGAAATAGGCTTACCTGTATACATACACTTGCCAAATTGAGTGTAATAAAGAAATAATGAGTCTCTTCTGAGCTCGTTTTCATCAGTGTTGCAAAGCTGTTGATAAAGCTCCTCTTCTTCTTTTTTACAGCTTTTATATAAATCAAGAAGACGTTGCTTTCTTGATACTGTCCTTTTCTTTTCTCCCTCAAATCTTGCAACCTCAAGGAAAATTTTAGCAGGAGCTTTGCCCTGTATCTTTACAATCTCCTCCATTATCTGCATTGCCTGATAAACAGGACGTTTTATTTTAGGCGAAATATAAAGATTTTCAACCTCATTTTTCAATGACGTAAATTCCTCTGTGCCGTTTTCAATATCGATTTTCTTTTTAAAATCATAGTTTTGGCTTAAAAGCTGCATTAGGTTATCGTTAGTTTCCCACAAGGCATGAATTATATTTGTGTATTCACCTGTTGAGGGTAAAACTGCTTCAATACCTGTAAGCATTTTTTTGGAAAGGCGGCTCCAACCGGAGTATTTAAGCTTTGATATTTTGAGAATATCCTCATTTGAAAGCCTGTCCCCGTACATTTTGTTCAATCTGTTTTTCAATAGCTTTTTATCATCACCGAAAACAGTTATTGCTTTTATAATTTCTTCCTTTTCCGAATACGGCAAATTAACAAAACATAAATCTCTGAACGGTTTTAAACTTCCTTTAAAATCTCCGTCTATACCTGTTATTTCAGCATTTTTATAACCGTTTGATTCAAGATACCTTTTGACAGCAGATTGTGTGACCTTATTTCTTTTTTCAAACAAGTCTCTGTAAATACTTTGCTTTAACTCAACACTGATTTTTTCTCCGTCAATTCTCAGGTTATTAATCTCATTCAGCACGGTAAATGAAGAATACAAAAGAGAGTTTTTCGGGATAACATCTTCTTTAGGAAGATAGGTACACTTACTTGTTAAATTTTCAATAAATTTTTCTGCACTTTTATCAATATCAACGACCTTTTCAAAATTCCAAGGATAAATCTTTTCATTAGCTCTGACAACCCAACTTTTGTCACTATGCTTATTAAGCGGACCTACATAATAAGGAATTCTGTAATTAAATATATCTATGATCTTTTCACTTACTGTTTTGCCGTCATCATCCTTCTCGGATAAAAACGGCAAATAATTTTGAGCATTTACAAGAATAGCCTTGAGCTCCTCTC
>CALYNW010000229.1 GCA_945224895.1 uncultured Clostridia bacterium | reverse complement strand
AAAACCTTCCGGTACCTTATGTAGCTAAGACAAGGGCAAAGGAACAGTTTGTCACCTTTATTTCGGTATCTAACAAATCAGTTGACGGCTATGTTGATTCTGTTTCCAAAAAGCTGATATTTACTAACCCCTATCAATGCAGTGCCATATCTCCGTACGTTGTAAAAAAAGCAGCAAACGATGCAGAGTTAATCACTCTTTGTGCTTTGCTTCACAAGGATGCTGACTGCCTGCGTTCTATGTGCAGTAATGAAAATGCAAGGATAGATACAGATTTAGATTTCGATATGGATATTGAGGTTTTAGATGATAATGTGCAGCAGATTGACAACGAAAAACCTTGTGCCGTTGCAAATGCTGAAATGCTTAAAGGTATTGAGGAAAGGCTTTCTTATTGCTATGACAGGCTTGAGCTTGCGTCATTTTCGTCAAAGCGCACGGCATCGTCGCTTGACAGTGCCGAGCAGGATTTCAAATATCTTACCGCATCAAAGCCTGCTTTTTTAAGCAAGTCAAATATGACCTCTGCTCAAAAAGGAACTGCAATGCATACCTTTATGCAGTTTTGCGATTACCGTGCATCGCTAAATAGCCTTGATGACGAAATAAGCCGTCTTGTGTCAAAAAACTATTTAACACAGGCACAGGCTGATTGCCTTGATAGGAATAGACTGATGACGCTGTTCGGCGGAGAGTTTGCCGAAAGAATGTTTAACAGTGATAATATTTTCAGGGAAATAAAGGTATCCTCCTTTGTTCCTGTTTGCAATATTGAGGACACCGATTTTGAAGATGAGGTCTTGGTGCAGGGTATTGCAGACTGTGTATTTGAGGAAAACGGCGAGCTTGTCCTTGTAGACTACAAAACCGATAGGGTAGAGGATGAGCAGGAGCTTCTTGACAGGTACAAAAACCAAATAGGCTTTTATAAAGATGCAGTATCAAAAGCATTGAAAAAGCCTGTAAAAGAGGCGGTTATTTATTCCTTTTATCTTAATAAGTTATGTGTTTACAAATAAATTAAAAAAAACACTTGCTTTTTTCTTTAATCTTTGTTATAATTCTTGCGTTATAAGATTTAGTTGCAAACAGCTATATTTCTTCTACTATCGTAAATTTAAGCGAGGTGAAAGTAATGAAAGACGGAATTCATCCGGAGTATCAGGCTTGCACAGTTAAGTGTGCTTGCGGTGCTACATTCGAAACAAAGAGCACAAAAGGCGATATGAAAGTTGATATTTGCTCAAAGTGTCACCCATTTTATACAGGTAAGCAAAAGCTTGTAGATACAGGTGGTCGTGTAGAAAGATTCAACAAGAGATTTGCCAAGAAGGGCTAATCAAAAAATAATGGCAACAGTTGGTAAAACTTCTGTTGCCTTGTTTTTTCTTTGGGGGATATATGGAAGAATATAAAACCATAGAGCTTGAAGCAGATGATTTTTTTATAGAAAAGAAATCTCGTTTCATTGGTTATGCTATGCCTATTAAAACTCAACAGGAGGCACTTGATTTTATTGCAAAAATTAAATCAAAGCATTGGGATGCCACACACAATGTTTATGCCTATGTTTTAAGGGAAAATAATATTCAACGATATAGTGACGACGGTGAACCGGGCGGAACAGCCGGTGTGCCTATGCTTGATGTTTTGCTAAAAGAGGGCGTTGTTGATGCCTGCGTTGTCGGCACAAGGTATTTCGGTGGCACTCTTTTGGGCGCAGGCGGACTTGTGCGTGCTTACAGTCATACATCAAAGATAGCCCTGCAGGCTGCACATATCATCACTATGGCAGAATGTGATGTAATGAGTGTTGACGTTGACTATTCTTTTTATGAAAGAATGAATAATATGCTTTCGGATTTTTCCGCTAATATTAAAGATACCATGTTTGCCGATAATGTTAAGCTCGTTTTTTCGATAAAAAAAGACCGTGTCGAGCTGTTGCAGTCAAAGCTGACCGATGTAAGCAACGGGCGTTACAATCTTAAATATATTGAGTCGGAATTTGCAAAAGTATAGGCAATAAAAAAGCAAGCAGGATAACCGGCTTTATCTTGCTTGCTTGTTAATATTAATTACATTTATTTCCGGGTGATTGAATAGCCTAAAGGGAAATTCTGCGTTTCCAAGACCTCTTGATACAATCAGCATCGGCTTTTCACCAAATGAGCCTCTTGAATATTTTGGAAACAATCCCTGACCGGGAGAAAATACAGGTCCAAAAAACGGCAGACAGAACTGTCCTCCGTGTGCGTGACCGGATAGCTGAATGTCAAAATTATATTTTGAATAATTCATTTCCTTTACAGCCTCAAAGTTTTCGGGAAAATGAGATAATACAATTTTGAACCCGTCCTTTTCGTTAAGCATATCAAAGTATGGTGACATATCCTTGTAAACAAACGTACCGTTTTTGCGTGCCTTGTAATCATCAAAATCGGCTTGGTTTTCGTCAAGACCAAGAATATTTATTTTACAGTCTGAATTGTTGTATTGAGCAATGTCATTGAGCAAAACGTTAAAACCTATTTCAGACAATTCATTCATCAATTTATCAAAGCACTCAAGCCGTCTTTCGTGATTGCCGGTTATATAATATACCTGTGCAATCTCGCAAAGCTGCCTTGCATAATCAAGCATTTTTTCCTTGTTTTTGCAATGGTCATTGATGTAATCACCGGTTATGCATATTATGTTAGGCGTTAGGTCCTTTGTAATTTTCAGCACTTTAGAAAAAGGCTGTGAATGTAAATC
>CALYNW010000228.1 GCA_945224895.1 uncultured Clostridia bacterium | reverse complement strand
CCCGGAGTGTAGTCTCCCATTCCAACAATAACGGATATCATTCAGAATGTCTATGTTGATACTGCCATTTCCTGCAATACCGAGTATTTTTACAAAATACAGAGATTTGTTAATGTGAACGGAGCAGCTGTTTACAGCGAAATGTCAGACGCAAAAAGCGGAAGGTTTTTTGTCGGTGCTCCCGACGGCGTTTTCTCATGGTCTGTCAGCAAAAAGGAATTGGGAGTAACGTGGAAGGCTGTACCAAATGCAGTTTCTTATACTGTAATATGCAGACAGACGTCATCAGGCTCCGCAAAATATATAACCACATCTGAGCTAACCTGTACTGTTAAAGGCTTAACCCTTGGTAAAAAATATAAGGTAAGCGTTATTGCAAACAGCATTTTCGGTCAGTCGGCTGAAGGCTCTGCGTATTCTATTACTCTTAAGCCTAAAACTCCTACTGCATCTGCCTTAAAAAGCGGAAAAGCCGTAAAGGTAAAATGGCAGAAGCAAAGCGGTGTAACGGGATATTATATTTACCGTGCCGATTCCAAAAAAGGAAAATACAAGCTTATTAAGAATGTAAAGAGAAGCAAGGCTACATCGTATAAAGACAACAGTGCTTCTTCAAAGCGGACATATTACTACAAGGTTAAAAGCTATGTTAAAAGAGGAAAAACGGTGTATAAGAGTAATGCTTCACCTGTAGCTGTCTATAAGAAAAGATAACTATATACAAAATTAAGATTAATAAAACTGCTTCATTTTTCGATGAATGTCTCCGATTTTATTCGACACTAAGCGGCTGATTTCATAATTTTTGGATTGTTTTATATATTTATCGTTAAAATACTTGACTTTTACAACCTTTTTGTATATAATCTCACTCGGATATTTAAAAAGAGTATCAAATACCCCCGAAGCGGTCGGAGGGAGGGAATGAAATGAGTCAGGTAAAAGTTAAGGAAAATGAGTCTCTCGACAGTGCACTCAGACGCTTTAAGCGCCAGACTTCTCGTGACGGTATTATCCAGGAAGTTCGCAAGAGAGAGCATTATGAAAAGCCTTCAGTTGCTCGTAAAAAGAAGAGCGAGGCTGCTCGTAAGAGAAAGTATAAATAAGACTTTATACATATAGGAGCGGTTTTTATCGCTCCTATTATTTTTGTTAGGTGATAGTCAATGAAAAAAATACTTGTTTTAAACGGTCCCAATCTCAATATGACCGGAATAAGAAAAAAGAATGTTTACGGCGGAGAAACCCTTAAGCAGATTAACGAGGAATTAAAGCTTTACGGTAGAGCTCAGGGTGCCAAGATGTCGTTTTTTCAGTCAAATCACGAGGGCGATATTATTGACGTTATCCACGAAAGCAAGGACGAGTTTGACGGCGTTGTTATAAACGCTGGGGCTTATACTCATTATTCCTATGCAATTCGTGACGCCATTGAGGCGGTAAATGAGTTCACCCCCTTTGTTGAGGTTCATATGTCGGATATCCACAAAAGAGAGGATTTTCGCAAAAATTCTGTCATAACCGATGTGTGCGTAAAGCAAATTTGCGGCTACGGCAAGGATAGTTATAAAATTGGTATTGATTTATTGATGGAAATAATATAAAATGTAGGTAATAATTGAAAAATTAATGATAATAATATCTCGGAGGTAAATTATATGGTATCAGCAGGTGATTTCAGAAACGGCGTTACATTTGAAGAGGACGGTAACGTATTGCAGGTTATTGAATTTCAGCACGTAAAGCCGGGTAAGGGTGCGGCATTTGTCAGAACAAAGACAAAGAATGTTATCACAGGTGCAGTAACCGAAAAGAGCTACAACCCGTCAGCAAAGTTCCCGACTGCATTTATTGAAAGAAGAGAAATGTCTTATTCTTATAACGACGAAGGTCTTTACTATTTTATGGATAACGAGACCTTTGATATGGTTCCCGTTGCAGAGGCTGACCTTTCAGACAACTTCAAGTTTGTTAAGGAGAATGAGGTTTGCCGTATCCTTTCCTATAAGGGTAAGGTTTTCGGTGTTGAGCCTCCTACATTCGTAACACTTCAGGTTACTGAGACAGAGCCGGGTCTTAAGGGCAATACTGCTACAAATACTCTTAAGCCTGCAAAGGTTGAAACAGGCGCTGAAATCAGAGTTCCTCTTTTCATTAACGAGGGCGATATGATTAGAATTGACACAAGAACCTGTGAATATATGGAAAGAGCATAATCACAAAATACAAATTGATATTGTAATATATAAGGAGTTTTATTTATGGAAACTACAGAAAGCTTAGGATATCTCAAGGGACTTCTTGACGGACTTGACCTTGATGCTAACAAAAAAGAAACAAAGGTTTTCAACGCTATTGTTGATGTTTTGTCAAATCTTGTTGAGGATATCGACGATATGACAGAGGGTATGGAGCTTCTTGCAGAGCAGGTTGACTCTGTTGACGAGGATCTTGCAGAGCTTGAGGACGAGGTTTACGGCGAATGCGACTGTGACTGCGATTGCGATTGCGATGACGATTTCTGCGACTGCTGTGATGATGACGAGTTCGAGGTTGAATGTCCTCTTTGTAACGAGGTTTTCACAGTTGACGGCGATACAGTTATGGAAGGCTCAATAAACTGCCCTAACTGCGGTGAAAAGCTCGAGTTTGAAATGTGCGAATGTGACGAAGAAGACGAGGACGAGGAGTAATCTCTTCCTTAAGCAAGCGAGATAAATCCGAACAAGCCTAAAAGGGTTTGATTTCGGCATATTT
>CALYNW010000227.1 GCA_945224895.1 uncultured Clostridia bacterium | reverse complement strand
ATAGTAATCCTTGGAATTGCCGTTTATTGCAACGAAATGACCTCTTTCATCAAGTAGCATGGATTTGCTGTCGTCAAGAAGATATGCACCGTTTTCGGTAATAATTCCATCGTCAAGGGAAACCTTACCGAAGGTCATATCAAGGGTACGTCTTGTGCCCTTTAAATTTTTCTGCCTGCTGAAAATTTCAGTGCTTTTCGTGTCCTTGAAATAAACGCTGTAGGGCTTATTCGATTTGACAGTAAAAATGACGTCGTCTGTTTCAACAAGGATATTATTTCCCTTGCAGGTGATATTTGCTTTGGGTGCATCAAATCTGCGAAACCATACTGTGTAGCTTGCAAGGTCAGTAAAGCCACCGCTTTCAACACGTATTAAGCGTGAAGTCAGACAGGTAATTCTCAATCCGTTAATTTCAGTAATCTGACCTTTGTCAGCCTTTGCGTCTGTTTTCGCAATAAGCGACGTTTTTAGCTTTTTAATCACTCCTTTATTGGCTATCATAACATACCTTCGAATAAATATCTATATTTGCTATACAATTATAAATTTTTTTCTAACTATTGACAAACTATGATTAAAATTTCAAATTATAATATATAGGAAAAGCAGGTATGAATTATGATAGCGTTTCTTGATTTAATTGATGATGAAGATGATAAAATCAAATTTACAGGCATTTATAATCAGTATAGAGATTTGCTGATGGTAATTGCACTTAAAAAGCTTGGGAATAATAAAGAGGATGCCGAGGAATGTGTGCAGGAAACATTTTTTTATGTAGCAAAGCATTTTAACAGGCTGAAAACCTTTAAAGATGATAATTTGAAAAGCTATATTATTACCGCAGTATCAGGCTTTGCTGTAAGTAAAATTAGAGAAAATCAAAGGCAGCAGGCTGAGCTTTGGGAAAATTTTGATAATGTTGTTGATATGAAAACCTTGGATAACGAGATAAACAGGTACAATTCCTTGGAAATAAGCGAGGCAATGGACCGCCTGAGTGAGCTTGACAGAATATATCTCTATATGACATATGTATACGGCTATAACAGTAAGGAGCTTGCCGAGATGTATAAAACCTCCGATGCTTATGTCAGAAAAAGAATTCAGCTTGCAAAAAGAGATATTATTAAATTTCTGCAAAAGGACGGTTAATCAGCATTGATTTGTATTGATATAAAAAAGATTTTTTGTTTACTTAGCGTAATTACTGCCGTAATTATAACAATTTGCTATTTGAGTGTTACAGGTATATCGGGAAATGAAAGTGCCTTGTCTAAGGTGGGACTTGTTCATCCTGTTATGTTTACCCTTTGGGGAATAAGTACATATTTTGCCCTTGCCTTTAATATACATATAGGCTTTTCTAAAACAAAATATAAGCTTTATATTCCATTGCTTGCTGTGTCGCTTTTGGGTATGATATTAACGCTTTGCTGTGATTTTGACTATAGCGTATATCCTGAGTATCTTGCTCATTGCATAGGCTCACTGACATTTTCGGCAGTTACGGGAATTACTGTTTTTCTGCTTTTTATTTTGACAAAAAATTATATTTCAGCCGTAATCTGCGGTGTTGTTTTGCTTACTGATTTAGTCTTGTTGATAATATTTAAAGAGACTGCGCTTATTGAGGTTGTGCCTGTATTTGCAGGGTATGTATTACTTTTAATACATAATCTGAAGGGGGAGAAGGTAAAGATTGAGGCTTGATGAAAAATTAAACAGTCTGAAATCCTACCCGTTTCATATGCCCGGGCATAAAAGAAGAAGCGGACTGTCAATAACAGGTGAAAGCATTGATGTAACAGAGATTGACGGGCTTGACAATCTCCATTCACCCACAGGTGTTATAAAGGATATTGAGGATAGACTGACAAATATTTATAAATCTAAAAGGACCTTTATTTCGGTAAACGGCTCAACCTGCGGTGTTTTGTCGGCAATAAGTGCCGTTTGTCAAAAAGGCGGTGAAATTATTATTGCCGCCAACTGTCATAAATCGGTATATAATGCCTGTGCAATAAACGGATTAGATGTTTTTTTCATTATACCCGAATATAATTATAAGTATGACTGCTGGGGAAGAATAACGCAAAAAAGCGTTGATGATGCTTTGAAAAAGCACCCCAATGCCTGCGCCGTAGTTATTACATCACCAACATATGAGGGATTTATCAGTAACATAAAATGTCCTGTACCTCTGATTGTTGATTCTGCCCACGGTGCACATTTGGGCTTGGCTCCTTGGCTTTCCGAAAGACCTGTAGGTGATATCACCGTTATGTCACTTCATAAGACCTTGCCTGCCCTTACTCAAACGGCAGTCGTTAATGTTAATAATGAAAAATATATTGGTGCTGTCAAAAAATATCTTGATATTTTTGAAACAAGCTCACCAAGCTATGTTCTTCTTGATTCTGTTGATAAGTGTACCGATTTTCTTGAGAACTGCGAAAAAGCCTTTGATGCTTATAAAAAACGCCTTGATGAGTTTTATAAAAAGGCTTCTACTCTTGATAATATTGATATTCTTGAAAATGACGATAGGACAAGAATAATCCTTTCTGCCCACGGCTATACGGGAAAGGAGCTTGAAAATGCTTTGAGAAATTACGGCGTTGAGGCAGAGGGCTCTGCATTAAAATATGTAATATTGATTTCAACCGTATGTGATACCCAAGAAGGCTTTGACAGGCTTTATAACGCTTTAAGCTCCCTTGAAAAAAGAGATAAAAAAGAATTTTTTAATACAATAC
>CALYNW010000226.1 GCA_945224895.1 uncultured Clostridia bacterium | reverse complement strand
GTCTGCTGTTTCATTTGTGTCCTTTGAGCATGCAGCAAAAATTGATATAACCGAAATTGTCATAACTGCTGCAAGCAGAACTGATAAAAACTTTTTCATTTTAGTTTTCCTTTCAAAAATAAATTCTTTTGCAAATTAACGCTTTGCCACGCTAAATTGTTTAAGCATATTATAGCAGACAAATCAACAAAATGCAATGCTTTTTGTAACAAAAAAGGGAGACGTGATGCCTCCCGATTTATCAATTATGCCATATTACTCGATAGGAACAAGGTTTTTAAGGCTAACATCCATAATAGGTGCCGAATGTGTCAGAGCACCGCAGGAAACAAAATCAACGCCTATCTCCGCTATTTCCTTAAGTCTTTCTTTAGTTACATTGCCGGAGCATTCCGTTTCTGCTCTGCCGTCAATAATCTCAAGAGCCTTTTTCATTGTGTCATTGTCCATATTGTCGAGCATAATGATGTCTGCACCGGCTTCAACCGCTTCCTTCACCTGTTCAAGAGTTTCCGTTTCAATCTCTATTTTGCGTACAAAGGGAGCATATGCCTTTGCCATTTCTATTGCCTTTGTAACAGAGCCTGCAGCACCGATATGGTTATCCTTGAGAAGAACACCGTCTGAAAGATTGTATCTGTGATTTGTGGCACCGCCGACTGTAACTGCATATTTTTCAAAGGGACGCATATTCGGAGTGGTTTTTCTTGTGTCAAGCAGGGTAGTGGAATAGCTCTCAAGCTCCTTCATATATTACCTTGTGATTGTTGCGCTACCGCTCATTCTCTGCAAATAATTAAGTGCAGTTCTTTCACCACTTAAAATTGCTTTTATATCACCATATATAACACCTAAAAGTTCGCCTTTTTTAACAAAGTCACCGTCTTTACAGTTTGCCTCAAATCTGCTTGTACTGTCAAGAAGTTCAAAGGTTCTTCTGAAAATGTCAAGACCGCAGATGACACCGTCCTGCTTGCAGATAAGCTCAGCCTTACCCTGCTTATCCTCGGGCATAACCGCATTTGCGGAAACATCCTCGTAGGTTATATCCTCCCGCAGAGTGTTCATTATGTAGTCGTCAACATTAACCTTCAGTGTTACACCATTTATCATAAAAATCCCTGTCCTTTTCTTTGATGTTGTCCATTATAAGCTTTTTGAATTCTGCCTCTCTTACCGACTTTTCGGGGTACTGTGAAAGCTCAATATCAGGCAGGTCAACCTTTTTGTCATCTGTGTCATTTCTAATTAAATCTGCTGCCCTTTTTGCAAATACAAGGCTTTCAAGCAGTGAATTTGAAGCAAGTCTGTTTTTGCCGTGAACACCGTTGCAGGCTGTTTCACCCACTGCAAAAAGATGCTCCATTGATGTCTTACCATTAATGTCGGTTTCAACACCGCCCATCATATAGTGCTGGGCAGGGGTTACGGGAACCTTGTCCTTAGTGATATCGTAGCCCTCGTCCATACAGGCTTCAAAAATATTAGGAAAACGCTCTTGTGCCTGCTCGCTTGTCATAGTGGGCAGGGTAATATATACGTGGTCTGTGTTAAATTTCTTCATTTCCTTAACGATAGCGTTTGTAACTACATCTCTGGGCTGAAGCTCGTCGGTAAAGCGCTGACCGTTTTCATTGAGAAGTATTGCGCCTTCACCTCTTACGCTTTCGCTTATAAGAAATCGTCTGCCCTTTTTCTTGCTGTAAAGGGTAGTTGGGTGAATTTGAATATAGTTCATATCCTTAAGCTTTATGTTGTGCTTAAGGGCAAGCGCAAAGGAGTCGCCTGTAATGTGGGAATAGTTGGTTGAATTTTTGAAAAGACCGCCGATACCGCCTGTGGCAAGTATGATGTTCTTTGCAAGAATTGCACCCATTTCGCCGTATTCATCCTCGCATACCACACCCTGACAAACATTGTCCTTTTCAATAATATCAATCATTGTGGTCTGTGCAACGATAGTAATATTATCTCTTTTCTTTGCAATTTCGAGAAGAGTATCTGTTATTTCCTTACCTGTTTCGTCCTTGTGGTGAAGTATTCTGTTTCTTCTGTGGGCACCCTCTCTTGTGTAGTCAAAATCTCCGCTTTCGTCAGTGTCAAACTTAACACCGAGATTTACAAGCGTCTGAATAATCTCAGGTGATGACTCAATCATTACCTTTACCGACTCGGGATTGTTTTCGTAATGACCTGCCTTCATAGTGTCCTCATAGTAGCACTTGAAATCGTTAATGTCCTTCAAAACGCAAACTCCGCCCTGAGCAAGAAAGGAATCACAATCACTGTAATTTTCCTTTGTAATGATTAGAACATCCATATTTTCGGGGAGGCAGAGTGCCGCAAAAAGCCCTGCCACACCGCTTCCTACTATTACTGTATCGGTTTTTATAAAATCGTTAGTCTCCATTGATTTTTATAAAGACAGATGTCTTTATCTCCTTAAATAAATTGGACTTGTATATTTAGATATACTTATTCTAATATATATTGTTTTTGCCTGCTTGTCAAGATTGAATAAAGATATATATTGTGATAAAATGAAAAAAACGGGAGATTAATGCTGAATTATGAATGTATATGATTTTGACAATACGATATATGACGGTGAAACCCTTGTGGATTTTATACTCTATTATGTCCGAACCGACCCGAGAATTTGGAAATATGTTCCGAAGCTCCTTGTGATTTGCTTTAAGGACGCCTTTCATCTTTTTACCTGTGAGGATGCAGTTGACGCATATGCAGGCTTTCTTGAGGGCTACTATACTA
>CALYNW010000225.1 GCA_945224895.1 uncultured Clostridia bacterium | reverse complement strand
TAGCTGAAATATCGCCGATATGCTCCATCATAGTAGCAAGTGCGATAGGCATAATTGCTATGATTGCTGTGATAGCCTTTGAAGAATCGTGAACACCGCCGAATACTGTTGAGCTCCACTCAATAGGGAAGCCAATCCAAGCAGCTTCCTTTACAGCGGTAAAGTCAATAGCAAAGCTTTCAACGCCGATTACGTTACCTACGATACCTGCAACAGCATATGCACCGAGGATACCTAAAAGAATAGGAATAATCTTAACCATACCCTTACCGAAAATGTTGAAGATAACTACAAGACCTAATGCAATAAGAGCAAGCCACCAGTTACTTGAGCAGTTGTTGACGGCAGTTGGTGCAAGACCGAGACCGATTGCAACAATGATAGGACCTGTTACAACAGGCGGGAAGAATTTCATAACCTTGTTAATGCCGATAAGCTTGATTATTGCGGCAAGTACAAGATAAAGAAGTCCTGCACAGGCTACACCGAGACAGGCATATGGGAGCATTTCCTTGTTAGGTGTACCGTCCTCAAGCATCGGAGCGATTGTTGCATATCCTCCGAGGAATGCAAAGGAGGAGCCTAAAAATGCAGGAACCTGAAATTTTGTGAACAGATGGAATAAAAGAGTACCGAGACCTGCCATAAGGAGTGTTGTTGACATATCAAGTCCTGTGATAAGAGGAACAAGTACGGTTGCCCCGAACATAGCAAACATATGCTGAAATCCGAGTACAATCATTCTACCTGCGCCAAGCTTTCGGGCGTCATAGATACCGTCGGTACCTACCTTGATTTTTTCTTTAGCCATATTTTTACCTCTTTCTTTGTTATATTTAATTTTTAAATTATCGATTACTTTGTGCCGAAAATTCTGTCGCCTGCGTCACCGAGACCGGGAACAATGTAGCCGTTTTCGTTTAAGTGCTTGTCCATTCCTGCACAGAAAATATCTACATCAGGGTGAGCCTCCTTAAGAGCCTCAAGACCTTCGGGAGCCGCAATAATGCAGAGGAACTTTATTGAACGGGGACCTCTGAGCTTAATCTGTGAGATTGCGTCTATTGCAGAACCGCCTGTTGCAAGCATCGGGTCAACAACAAAAACGTCTCTTTCCTCGATATCCTTTGGCAGCTTGCAGTAATACTCAACAGGCTTAAGAGTTTCCTCATCTCTGTAAAGACCGATGTGTCCGACTCTTGCGGCAGGTACAAGCTCAAGAGCACCCTCAACCATTCCAAGTCCAGCTCTGAGAATGGGAACGAAGGCAAGCTTTCTTCCTGCGATCACCTTGCAGTCGGCAACACCGCAGGGGGTTGTAACCTTTTTGTCTGCAAGAGGTAAATCTCTTGTTGCGTCATAAACCATAAGCATAGCAATCTCATTAACAAGGTCACGGAACTCTTTTGTGCTCGTGTTAATGTCACGGAGAATGCTCAGCTTGTGCTGAATAAGCGGATGGTCCATAATCACTACTTTTCTTGACATAATCATAATCCTCCAAAATAATATTTTATCCTTGTAATACTACCATAATGCGACAAGATTAACAATAAATATTACATCATTGTAATTCTTTTTTCATAACTTATATTTTATTTGATACCGGTTATATAATACACTTGAAATTTTAATACGGTTGTCATATAATATTCCAAATGCGAAAAAATACTAAAAGCAGAGTATCTGCCACAGCAGAAAATTTTTTTAGAACAAGAGGTGCTATTATGGACAAATTCAAGCTTGTCAGCAAATATAAGCCCACAGGCGACCAGCCTCAAGCTATTGACGCACTTGTGAACGGCGTTTTAAACGGCGACAGGGAGCAGACTCTTATGGGTGTTACAGGCTCGGGTAAAACCTTTACAATGGCAAATATTATCGAAAAAGTAAACAGACCAACCCTTGTTCTTGCCCATAATAAAACGCTTGCGGCTCAGCTTTGCAGTGAGTTCAGAGAATTTTTCCCCGATAACGCAGTTGAATATTTTGTTTCCTATTATGATTATTACCAGCCGGAGGCATATGTTCCCACAACCGATACCTATATCGAAAAGGATTCGGCTATAAATGATGAAATTGATAAGCTTAGGCATTCTGCAACTGCGGCACTGTTTGAAAGACGTGACGTAATAATAGTTGCATCTGTTTCCTGTATATATTCAATCGGTGACCCTATTGACTATAAGAGTATGGTTATTTCTCTGCGATCGGGGATGGAATACGGCAGAGACGCCCTTATTGAAAAGCTCGTTTCAATTCAGTATGAAAGAAACGATATAAATTTTGTCAGAAATAAGTTTAGAGTTAGGGGAGATACTGTTGAAATTTTCCCAGCCGGTTCATCGGGAAATGCAGTTAGAGTTGAATTTTTCGGTGACGAAATTGACAGAATTTGTGAGATACAGCCCTTGACAGGTAAGGTTGAAGGCGTGCTTTCCCACGTCTGTATTTATCCGGCGTCACATTATGTTGTGGGCGCAGAAAAAATGAATATTGCAATAGAAAAAATCTACAATGAAATGGTCGAAAGAGTTGCAGAGTTTGAGGAGCAGGGAAAGCTTCTTGAGGCGCAGAGAATAAAAGAGCGTACTATGAATGACATTGAAATGCTCCGAGAAACAGGCTTCTGTAAGGGTATTGAAAACTATTCTGCCGTTATGAGCGGTAGAAAAGCAGGTGAGGCACCATTTACTCTTATTGATTATTTTCCTGACGATTTTCTGCTTTTCTGTGACGAAAGCCACGTTATGCTTCCGCAGGTCAGAGGTATGTAT
>CALYNW010000224.1 GCA_945224895.1 uncultured Clostridia bacterium | reverse complement strand
TGATTAATCCCGATTTTTCAGCGGCACTTGAAATAAGCAGAATTCTTCAGTTCCCTGACGTTTCAAATATCGAGACCTTTGCAAACGGTCACATTGATATGGCAGAATACAAAATTACCGAAGACTCGGGACTTTGCGGAAAAAGCATAAGCAATATTTCAATAGGTAAAAACAACGATATGCTCATATGTGCCGTCGAAAGAGACGGAGACGTTTATATTCCAAACGGTGATTTCATTCTCAAAGCAAAGGACAGGATTCATATTACCGGTAAGCATAAGGAGCTTGCCAAAATCGGTCGTACCTTCAGCAGTGCAAAGCGTCATTCTCTGAAAAACATAATGATTATCGGCTGTTCAAGAACAGCTGTATATCTTGCAGATATGCTGGTGGCAATGGGAAGAAACGTCGTTATTGTCGATAAGGATATAGATAAATGCAATTTGCTTTTTGATATGGTGCCCGACGCTACCGTTCTTAACGGTGATGCAAATGACCATGACTTCTTAATTAGTGAAGGTCTTGCAAAAATGGATGCAGTTGTAACGCTTACAGATATTGACGAAACTAATTTTCTTGTTTCTCTTTACGCAGACAAAATGGGCGTATCAAAAACCGTAACAAAAATCAACAATAACAATCTTTCAAAAATGCTTGACGATATAGGACTTGACACAATAATAAATGTCAGCGACATATCTGTTTCGACGATTACTCAGTATGTAAGGGCTAAGAAGAATATCAGCTCATCATATATGAGGACGCTGTACAAGCTTGTTGGAGGAAAGGTTGAGGCGGCAGAATTTCTTGCAGGAGATTATGTTTCCTTCCTCGGTACTCCCCTTTCAAAGCTAAAGTTCAGAAAAAATGTCCTTGTTGCCGCTATTAACAGAAAAAATCAGACCGTATTTCCAAGTGGAAATGACACTATTGAAAACGGTGACTTAGTTGTTGTTGTATCAAAGGACACAAGAATTGCAAACCTTAACGATATTCTTCAATAAAACATCAAAAAATTAAACCGGAGTTTTTATGAATTATAAGGCAGTAGTTTATTTTTTAGGAAAAATATTTCTAATTTTAGCGGCACTTCTTTGTCTGCCGCTCAGTGTTGCCGTCTACTACAATTTTAACGGCTTCAGAGAAGCAGGCTATAATTCCTTTCTTATTCCCATTGCACTTTTAATTGCAATAGGACTTGTTTTCACGTACAAAAAGCCTGAAAATCTTAATATTTATACGAAGGAAGGCTTTGTAATCTGCGGATTAGGATGGATATTTATGTCAGTATTCGGAGCCCTGCCATTTGTTATAAGCGGCTGTATTCCTAATTTCATCAACGCTTTTTTTGAAACAGTTTCAGGCTTTACGACTACAGGTGCCTCCATTCTTTCGGAAATACATTCTCTTCCTAAATCTATTCTCTTTTGGAGAAGCTTTACCCACTGGATAGGCGGTATGGGTATTCTTTCGTTTATGATTGCCATAGTGCCCAAATCAGAGGGAAATTCTATGTACATAATGAAGGCAGAGGTTCCCGGTCCAACCACCGGCAAGGTGGTTTCAAAAATAGGAAGCAGTGCGAGAATTCTTTATATCATTTACTTTGTAATGACGCTTACCGAAATTTTTGTTCTCTATTTCGGAACAAAGCTAAACGGCGACAACATCAGATTTTTCGACTGCGTCGTTAATGCCTTTGCAACAGCAGGTACAGGCGGTTTTTCCGTTTTAAACGATTCAATTAAGGGCTACAACAGCTCCTTTACCGAATGGACGCTTACTGTATTTATGTTCCTTTTCGGAGTAAACTTCAATCTGTATTATTTCCTGCTTACTAAGAAAATTTCCTCTGTTTTCAGAGACGAGGAATTAAGAGGATATATTATCATAAATCTTACCGCTGTTGTTCTCATAACATTAAACATTATGAATATGTATGACAATACGGTAGCGGCAGTAAGAGATTCCTTTTTCAGCGTAAACTCAGTTATGAGTACAACAGGATTTTGCACAGCCGACTTTAACAGGTGGCCCACATTTTCAAAGGTTATCCTTATAATTGTAATGTGCTGCGGTAGCTGTGCAGGCTCTACAGGCGGAGGTCTGAAGGTTGTAAGAACCGAACTTCTTTTCAAACAGATGTTTAAAGATTTTAGGCAAACGGTTAGACCTAACGCTGTTGTAAAGGTCAGAATGAACAAAAAGACTGTTGATTCCAAAATTATGACAGGTGTAAACTCATATCTTAATGTTTATGTAATTATGCTTGTTTCATCTGTGTTCTTAATATCACTCGACAATTTTGATTCGACCACCTGCTTTTCGGCAGTAATCGCCTGCTTTAATAATATCGGTCCGGGGCTTGAGGTTGTAGGTCCCATAGGAAACTATTCGGGATTTTCGGATTTTTCAAAGCTTGTGCTTATTTTTGATATGCTTGCAGGAAGACTTGAAATGTTTCCGATACTCCTACTGTTCAGCCCTAACACATGGAAAAAAGCGAGATAAGAATAAGACCTCTGAAAACAGAGGTCTTCAGCGTGTAGAAAAAGTCAATTTACAGATTTCTACACGCTGGCAGACTTCGAGAAATGGAACTGAATTTCGTTTTTTTTGCGAAGGAAGATGTACAATGGTACCTCGACTGAGCAAAAAACGAAAAACGCCAAAAGCGGCATAAATTCGATATTTATGCCGCTTTTCAAATTGTTAAGTCGCTGAAAAATAAAGCGGGCTTGCACTGCAAGCCCCTACGAGTAATTTTTATTCTTCACG
>CALYNW010000223.1 GCA_945224895.1 uncultured Clostridia bacterium | reverse complement strand
CGGAATTTTGACAGTAACGCAGTCTAACGGAAAAAGACACAATTTGACAAACCCTAATTTTTCGGAGGGGGACTTTTTCCTGTCAAACAAATACAAAATGTATTAAAAGCATATATCCGATTGTTCCGACTGCAATGCTAAGCAAGGTATTTTTCTTCCATATGTGAACTAAAGCCGTAGCAATAACGGCGATAAGCTGAGGAATGATTATGCTTTTATCTCCTGACGTAAAGTCCTTGAGGCAGTACACTATCAGCACACCGATAATTGACGCAGGCAGTATGTTGCCGAGATACTTTATAAATTTCGGAACCTCTTTATTCCCGAAAAGTGCAAAGGGGAACAGTCTTGTTGCAAAGGTGCATATTGAAGCAACGGCAATCATAGCTACCGCTTGATTAAAGCTTAATGCCATATTACTTCTCCTCCTTTGCCTTGGTAAAATAGGGCTTGCCTGCCGTCATGGCAAGAACAGTTACGATAAGGGACGGTAGTAAAAAGCGGTCTGCACCGAAGATTATCAGACAAATTACGGCACAGCCTATACCGATAAATCCCACAGACTTAAGCCTGCCCTTGTGTTCTCTGACTAAGTCTATGAAAATGACAACGAAAAGCGCAGTCATTGAAAAATCAATTCCCTCAAAATCAAGAGGTATAATCTGACCTGCAAGGGACCCTATAACCGAGCCGATTATCCAGTAGCAATGATCAAATATGCTTATTAAAAATCTTGCATGGGGTTCATTAATATTTTCGGGAACCGTTGAAAATGAGGTGTTGACGGAATATGTTTCGTCTGTAAGACCGAAGATACAAAAGGGATATCTCCATTTCCCCTGCTTAAATTTTTCAATAAATGACAGACCGTAAAACATATGCCTTGAATTTATAAAAAGAGTCATAATTGCCGTGGTTGCAAGAGAAGCTCCGCTTGATAAAAGGGACACCAGCAAAAACTGTCCCGAGCCTGCATACACAAAAAGTGAAATGAAAATTGCCCAAATCCAGTTATAGCCTGCGTCATAGAGCATAATGCCGAATGCCGAGCCTAAAAAAAGATAGCCGAATAAAACAGGCAAAGACTTCTTCAGCGCAAACTTAAATGTTTCAATTTTATTTTTATCCTTCATATTGAATTATCCTTATAAGTAAACAAATTGGTGTTTATAGAGGTGTTACTGCAACAATCTTTCGTAGGGGCGTGCATTGATAATACGATTTTTTGTAAAGTATGTTCTTACACATTTTGTAAACTATCTTACTACACTATACACGTTGGTCGCCCCTACTGATGTTTGATATAATTAAACATTGAAAATTTGCGGGATGTCAAGGACGCCATCCCCTACAAAAAACAAAATATAATTTTAAATGGTAAAATTACAATTCCTTTTTCATCATAATATGGGGGCAGAATTCGTCGTAATAGATGTCACCGAATTTTTCATATCCCTGCTTTGCGTAAAAATCAGACACCCTAACCTGTGCCGAAAGCAAAACGGCTTTTCCGCCAAGGGATTTTATGTGCATTTCCGCCTCTTTTAAAATTTCTTCGCCGAGGTGCTGTCCTCGGTATTCTTTTCTGACGGCAAGCCTGCCTAAATGATATTCCTTTGGATTTTCCTCGGTAAAGGCTCTGCATACTGCTACCGCATTTTTGTCATCATCAAACATAACAAAATGAACAGCGAAATCATCAATTCCATCAAATTCAGCCTTGAAGCCCTGCTCCTTGACGAAAACATCTTCCCTGATTTTCTTAGCCTCATGGGGAATTTTATCATAAACCTTAACAGTCAAATTCTCATCTCCATAATGTCATTGCATATGATTATAGCAAAGCACAAACCGACTGTCAATAAATGTAGATTTACGGCAGATAATCTGATATAATGTATCTGTAAATCTTGGGAGAGCAGTATGATAAAATATATATTTTTCGATTTAGACGACACAATTTTTGACTTCAAAAAAGCTGAAAGAACAGCCCTTGCAAAGGCATTACGAGAATTCGGCGTTGAGCCTACGGATAAAATTCTTTCACGCTACAGCGAAATTAATATTTCTCAGTGGAAGCTTTTGGAGCTTGGCAGACTTACGAGAGATGAGGTTAAGGTTCGACGCTACAGGCTTCTTTTTGACGAAACGGGAATTGACCTTAACCCCGAGCAGGTTACGGCTGTTTATGAAAAAAATCTCGGTATCGGTCACTATTTTATTGACGGAGCCGAAGAAACGGTCAGGGCACTTTTCGGAAAATATCATCTGTACATAGTTTCAAACGGCGCCTCGGAAGTCCAGCAAAGTAGGCTTGCAAGCAGTGATATTGTCAAATATTTTGACGATATATTCATTTCTCAAACCATTGGCTTTGACAAGCCCGACATCAGATTTTTTGAAAAGTGCTTTGAAAGTATAGACGGCTTTTCAAGGGATAATGCGGTTATCGTCGGCGACAGTCTTTCCTCTGATATTCAGGGCGGAATTAATGCAAAAATAAAAACCGTTTGGTACAACCCAAAGGGAAATATTGCCGAAAAAATCAAGCCTGATTTTCAGATAAATGACTTAAAGCAGTTGCCGTCGCTTATTGAGTCACTGTAAAAAATATATTTTTATCCATTACCAATCTTACTTGAAATTATAAGATTAATAATATATAATAGTCCCAACATTACTATTAATATATTAGGGTAACGGTAATAATCCGAACCACGGTTTAGCGTGGCAGATATTGCCCTTACTCTACGTTAAAATACTCGTTAATCCAAAAGGATTAACTGC
>CALYNW010000222.1 GCA_945224895.1 uncultured Clostridia bacterium | reverse complement strand
CAGATGTGTATAAGACACCGAGACTGCATAGTCGCAGGTACTTCAAGCCATTTTTGTTCCGCGGAAAGACAGTTTAGATTTCCGCTTGAATACGGCGGACAAAGACCCCCCACAGCACAGTGGACAGTAACAGGTGCAGGCAGTGCAGTAGTTGAGAAAAAGGGAAAGGGTATAAAAATTAAAGCTGTCCAAATCGGAACAATTACCGACTTGGGCATCACCGATGCCAATAATATGGGTGCCGCCATGGCACCTGTAAATGCTATACTTAGACCATAAGATATGTCAGACTTTGATAAATGGCGATAACCAAATTAGTCAAAAATCGCAAGAAAACGGGATTTTCATCCATTTCTCAAAGTCTCCCGATTTCTTATAAAACGGCAATATGCATTTTCTACACACAAAATTTTTAATAGGGAGGAATGCTTTTGATAATACAAAACAATATTACATACGAAAAAGCGGAATTTGATTTTAAAGGAATAAGCAAGCCAAAATGCCATATCGGTGCTTGGGGACAACGCCGTGCAAGCTTCCTGCGTCAGTTTGAGCCTGAAAGGTATAATGAAATGCTTTGCAATGAAACCATAGGAGATTACCTTGAGCAGATTGATAAAGAGGCATGCGAAATGTACGATTATTTGATGAAAGAATTTGCAAGGCAACAGAATATCACCGAAGAGCTGAAATCGGAGAATTATATTCTTTGGCTGCAAAAAATGAACTCAGCAAATAATAAGGCGAAAAATATCGTTTATGACAAGCTTATTTTTAAGGATTAATCACCTTAAATGCGCAGATTTCTGCTTTGCAAATTAGGTACTTTTATAAAAATCAAAAATGTTAGCATCAAAAATCCCCAAATCACTTGATATCACAAGGCATTTGAGGATTTCAAAAAATGAGATAAGTATAATACTGGGATAGTACTATCTCTTTTCTGTAATAATTCTGAATAAGAAAATGTACAGTAGGCGAAAATCCCTGTCTGAGCAGTGCGAATTTATGAGCGTTACTCAGGCGGGATTTTCGCCTGCATATTTTTAGCATTGGTATTGATTTTTATTTATCTCAATAGTATAATATGATTAATAAATTTGACGATAACGGCAAAAATATTAAATGAGGTGATTTTTTGGAAATAAAAAGAGATGTATATTTAGATAGACTTGTTGCAAGAAAACAAAATGGATTTATTAAAGTAATTACGGGTATAAGAAGATGCGGTAAATCATATTTGATGAATAAAATATTTTATAATTATCTACTGTCGGAAGGTATAGATAAAGACCATATCATAAAATTTGCATTTGATTCAGCAGAAGATTTGTTGCTTATTGATGAAGATATTATTGAAATTAATGAGAAAAACCGTAAGGTTAATCCGAAAAAATTTATGAAA
Organism: uncultured Clostridia bacterium; assembly: GCA_945224895.1. Lineage (GTDB taxonomy): Bacteria > Bacillota > Clostridia > Oscillospirales > Acutalibacteraceae > Eubacterium_R. Next base: position 1,398 of record CALYNW010000222.1, on the reverse strand, counting down.
TATATTTCAGGTAAAATTGAGGACGATTCTGTTTATTATCTTTTACTTGATGAGGTTCAGCTTCTTGGCAGCTTTGAGGCAGTGTTAAACGGATATTTGAGAAAGGATAATTTTGATATTTATGTTACGGGAAGCAATTCAAAATTTTTATCAAGTGATATTTTAACAGAGTTTGAGGGCAGGGGTGATGAAGTTCACGTTTTGCCGTTATCATTTTCGGAATTTTATTCCGTGTATGAAGGAACCAAGGAGGAAGCCTTTGATGATTATATGGTGTATGGCGGATTACCTGCTATAGCATCTATGAAAACAAATGAACAAAAATCGAATTACCTGATTACTCAAATGAACAACGTTTATATCAAAGACATTGTTGCACGGAATAATCTTAATTCTAATCAAGATATAAGCGAGCTTGTAGATATTTTGTCATCAGGGATATCAACCCTGACAAATCCAAGGAAATTAGAAAACACCTTTAAATCCTCTAAAAATTCTACCTTATGTGCATCAACCATTGATAAATATATAGGTTATCTTAAAAATTCTTTTTTAATTAGCAAAGCAGAAAGATATGATATAAAGGGTAAAAAATATATCAGTACTCCGTATAAGCTGTATTTTGAGGATACAGGGCTTCGTAATGCAAGACTTAATTTCAGGCAAATTGAAGAAACTCATTTAATGGAAAATATCATTTACAATGAGCTTAGATACAGGGGATATAATGTTGATGTCGGTGTAATTGAGTTCAGAGAAAAAAACGATGACGGCAAAGAAATTCGTAAACAGGTTGAAATTGATTTTGTCGCAAACCAAGGCAGCAAGCGATACTATGTCCAGTCAGCGTATGCAATACCTAACAATGAAAAATGGGAGCAGGAAACAAGACCGTTTGATAAGACGAATGATTCATTTAAAAAAATTGTTATTGTTGAAAAGAGTATGAAGCCTCGAAGAGACGAAAAAGGATATTTAATGATGGGCGTTAAAGAATTTTTACTTGACTTAAATAGTCTGGAAATTTGATTTTCAAATGAAATTCGGCAATATTTCCGTTTGATTTTAAATAAAAGGACGTGTGATATATGAAAAAGATAAACAAGATATTAGCTGTTATTTTAAGTATAGCAGTTATGATAACAACTACCTTCGCTGTTACCGTAGATGCATATGCGGCGAGCAAGCCGTCAGCGACATCAATTACATCGGTTTCGGCAAAGAGCAGTAGTATTACAGTAAAGTGGAAGAAAAAGTCTTGTACAGGTTATCAGGTACAGTACAGCACATCAAGTAAATTCAAGAGTGCAAAAACTGTAAAGATAACAAAGGCAAAGACAACCTCCAAAACAATCAGCAAGCTTAAGTCAGGCAAAAAGTATTATGTAAGAGTAAGGA
>CALYNW010000221.1 GCA_945224895.1 uncultured Clostridia bacterium | reverse complement strand
TGGGCAGAAGAGCAGGCTATCTTGCTCTTAATGCAGGTATTGCCTGCGGTGCAACAACCATTCTTATCCCTGAGATTGAATTTGATATTCAGAAGCATATTATTGAGCGTATGGAAAAGACTCAGCGTACGGGCAAAAAGCACTTTATTATAATTGTTGCAGAGGGTACTGATATTAACGTTGAGGAGCTTGCTAAGGAAATTCAGGCAAAGACAGGCGTAGAGTCACGTTCTACTATTCTCGGTCACGTTCAGAGAGGCGGCTGTCCTACAGTTAAGGACAGAGTTATGGCTACACGTATGGGTAACTATGCCGTTAAGCTTCTTATGGATAATATCGGCAACCGTGTTGTTGCTGCTCAGAAGGAAGAGGTTGTAGACTACGATATCTTTGAGGCGCTTAATATGACTAAGTCCATTGATATGAATATCTATAATGTTGCTCACGAGGTTTCAATTTAAGCTTAATTTGTTAAAAAATAACAATATTTTTTAAGGACATCTTAATTGATGTCCTTATTTTTTTGTCAATACTATAATCGGTGATTTGATGAAAAAATTTATTCGTATTTTTGATTCGGCTTTGGCTGTATTAGCTTCGGTAATATATTGCTTTGTGGCTGTGGGAAACGCATTTTTGCCCGATAGGATTGTTACTTATTCTCCGTCAGATGTCAGCTTTAGCAATATGTATTCCTTAGATAGCTCCGAATACGAAAAGGTAGATTATCAAGGTAATAAAAGAGTTTCGACCTATAAAAGCGATATAACTCTTTTTGGCATAATTCCCGTAAAGGAAGCAGATGTATCTGTTCAGCAGAAGAAAAAGGTGTATGTCAGCGGTGAAAGCTTCGGCATAAAGCTTTATACAGACGGTGTTATAGTTGTGGGAACAAAGGATGTTGACACATCAAACGGTACCTGCAATCCTGCAAAGGATGCAGGAATTGAAAAGGGAGATATTATAGTTGAAATAAACGGTGAAAAAATGACCTCAGCCTCACAGGTGGAGAATATTCTAAATGATAATAACGGTAAATCTTATAAGATAAAGGTCAAAAGAAATTCAAACTATAAGTTTTTTACCGTTGAGCCGATGTATTCTCCGTCACAGGGTTGCTATAAGGTTGGACTTTGGGTAAGAGACTCTACGGCAGGAATAGGCACCATAACCTTTTTTAATCCCGAAAATCAAACTGTTGCGGCTCTCGGTCATCCCATAACGGATGTGGATACAAACGAGATTATGCCTATTCTTGACGGCGAAGCAGTAAAAGCAAATGTGACAAAGCTATATAAAAGCAAGGCAGGAGAGGCAGGCTCTTTGTGCTGTGATTTTACAAATGAAACAATAGGCACCCTGACAGAAAATACTCAAAACGGTATTTACGGCAAATACGAATGTGAGGTAAATAAAAGCCTTGCTTATGAGATTGCGTCACCGCAGGAAATTGAAAGAGGTCAGGCGCAGATAATTTGCACCGTTGACGGCGACGGACCTAAGCTTTATACCGTTGAAATTACAAGAGTATCGTATCGTGAAAATAACAGTGGTAAAAATATGGTGGTAAAGGTAGTAGATGAGGAGCTTTTGGAAAAAACAGGAGGAATAGTTCAGGGAATGAGTGGCTCTCCCATTATTCAAAACGGTAAGCTTGTAGGTGCTCTGACCCACGTAATTGTCGATAACCCTCAGAAGGGCTATGCAATTTTTGCTCAGAGTATGGTTGAGGAGTCGGAAAATGTCACATAATAAATAATAGAAAAAGTAAATTGTTTTTGATTGTGAAAAATGATAAATCAAAGGAAAATATTTTGTTAAATATAACGAAATGTGAAAATAAATCATAAAAAATAGTGAAAAAGTATTGCAATTTGTTTTCACAAATGGTAATATATGACAGTAATAATTAAGGAGGTTTCACAATGAAAAACAATTTAAAGGTGCTTGTTGCAGACAGCGAGTCACAGTTTGGAAAGGATTGTCAAAAGGAGCTGAAGAAGCTTAATTTTGATGTCGTTATGACGAAAAAGGATGGCTCTGCTGTTATTTCCGCTCTTGAATCTCAGCATATTGATGTGGTACTTATGGATGTTTTTATGGCTAATGAGGATGCTGTTGATGTGCTGGAATTTATAAATTCCTCTGCGGCTGAAAAACCGCTGGCAGTCGTAATTTCTTCTGTAGACAGTCAGGATTTTGAAAATCAGATGATTGACGCAGGTGCTGACTATTATTTTATAAAGCCGGTAAATCCCCAAAGCGTTGCAAAACGTATAAGTCGTCTGTCCTCTTGGAAAAGTGAGGTTAAGAAAAGATCACAGCCGCTTTATACCGACAGTGATATGGATATCGTAATTTCCGATATTATGCGTCAGATAGGAGTACCTGCTCATATCAAGGGCTATATGTATCTCAGAACTGCCATAAAGCTTTGTGTAAATGACAGCGAAATGTTAGGCTCAGTTACAAAAATTCTTTATCCAACCGTTGCAAAGCAGTACAACACTACATCCTCAAGAGTTGAAAGAGCAATCCGCCATGCTATTGAGGTTGCTTGGGATAGGGGAGATGTGGATGTTCTTTCCTCATACTTCGGATATACAATTCAGTCACAGAGAGGAAAGCCCACAAATTCCGAGTTCATCGCAATGATTGCCGATAAGCTTAAGCTTTCTATGCGTACTTCTGCTTAATTATGGTATTTGTAAACTATAACAGACAAAAGGTAGTTGAGTATGCACAAAAATGGTACAATAAAAGAAACAGCGCCTATTATAATTTTGACGGTGTGGGAGGGGATT
>CALYNW010000220.1 GCA_945224895.1 uncultured Clostridia bacterium | reverse complement strand
AAAGCTCAACAACTGCGATATCATTCTCAGTTATTCTATCAAGCTCGGGCATAAGCGCCTTACCGATATTACCGCCAAGATAAACCTTATATCCCTGTTCTTCAAGAAATTTAGAAATCAAGGTTGTTGTAGTGGTTTTACCGTTTGAGCCTGTAACTGCGATTACCTTTGACGGACAGTATTTGAAAAATACCTCCATTTCGGTAGTAACCTTTTGTCCCCGTTCAATACATTCCCCAATCCACTTGTTTTGAAATGGGAGAATTCCGTGAGACCTGAAAACAAGGTCCATATCAGGAAGAATATCAAGGTAATTATCACCAAGAGAAAATTTTACACCTGCTTTTTCAAGTCTTTCACAGGTATCTATACCGATATAATCCTTATCCCTTTTATCACAGGCATAAACGTCTATTCCGTAATTTGCAAGAAATTCTGCACAGGGTACGTTTGCAACACCCATACCCACAAATGCAACATTTTTACCTATCAGACTGTCAAAATATTCTTTAGCTTTACTGTTCATAATGTCTCCTTAGTGTATAGGCAATAAAGAGCAATTCGAACCGTGGTTCAAATTGGCTGATTTGCCCTTATTCTATGTTAAAAATACTCGGAATACATAAAGTATTCCTGCGTTTTTGTGCCTTGATTAAGAACAAATCAGCACAATTTAAACTCGCAGACCAAAAATGCTTGAAGTAAAGATGAATTTTGGATTTTGAGATGGAAGCCTTGCTGACGCAAGGCGACAGCGAAAAGTTCAAAATTCGCTTTAATTCTGCATTTTTGGCAGGTTCGGATGGCTCTTCATTGCCTATTCATTACCTCTTAACTGGTGGACAAATTTTTGAAGCTCCACCATATTGAAGGTATATTTTCCCGTATCGGTATTGGGGATATAATATCTCGCATAGAATTCGCCATTAAGAACAGTAAATGCCTGTCGAAGAGTACCAACCATATAGTCGGCACACTGTCTTGCATTTGAACCGCTGGCAATAACTGCGCCGACACGCTTTGGCTTTTTGATAGGAGGCTTTGCTCCTCTTTTAAAGCGGGCACTGTAATATCTCTGAAAGCGGTCAATAACCGCCTTTAGCGGTGCAGGGAAAAAATTATTATAAACAGGAGTGAAAAACGCTATATAATCGGCGTCCTCAAAATCCTCAAAAAACACGTCCAAATCCTTATTTGAACATCCGTCGTGATATTCGCAGTATTTACAGTCCGTACAGGGAGCAGGAGCCATTTTATACGTATCATAAAGCTTTATTTCGCAGTCAAGAAAATAGGTTCTGACCTGATTAATAAGCTCCTGACAAACGCCGTTTTCTCGGGGCGAACCCATAATAACCAAAAGTTTTTTCATTTCATCACCATATCTATTGTATCATAAGCTATCAAGAAATTAAAGGGTAAATTATATTGTAAACAGAAATAAAATGTAGTATAATATATTTTCACGGAAATAATTTCCTTTTGAGAGGTATCAAAATGACAAGAAAAAAAATTGAACAACTTATTAGCAAAAATGGCTGGGACAACATAAAAGCACGAGAGGAATTAGGAATAACAAGCGGTATTGTAGGAATAATCTGCAATATGATACTTTGTATTTTCAAATTCTTCGTAGGCTCTGTTACGAACTCCGTTTCAATCACCGCAGACGCTGTAAACAACCTTTCTGACGCAGGCTCTAACATTGTTACTATTGCAGGAGCAAAGCTTTCGGCAAAGCCTGTTGATAAGGAGCACCCATTCGGTCACGGCAGAATTGAATACATATCGGCGTTAATAGTTTCGTTCTTTATTTTTCTTATGGGCTTTGAGCTTGGAAAAAGCTCTGTTGAAAAAATCATTCATCCCGAGGCTGTTGAATTTGGAATTTGGAATTTGATAATTCTTATTGCAGCTATCGGTGTTAAGCTTTGGATGGCGTATTTTAATAACAATCTTTACAAGGCTACGGGTAACATCAATATGAAGGCTGTTAAGCAGGACAGCCTAAATGACTGCCTTGCAACAGGTGCAACTATAGTTGCTTTGGTGATATCATCATTTACAAAATTCAACAGAGCTGACGGAATAATCGGTCTTGTCGTTGCAATTTTAATTTTATTGGCAGGAATTAACATTATTAAGGATATTATAGGTCCCCTGCTCGGTCAGGCACCTTCAGAGGAGCTTGTTAATAATATCGAAAGTATTATGCTCAGCGACGAACACATTGTAGGAGTTCATGATTTAATTGTTCACGACTACGGTCCGGGGAGAATTATTGCCTCTGCCCACGCTGAAGTTCCTGCAGATTCAGACATAGTTATCATTCACGATATTATAGATAACATAGAAAAAGAAATCAGTGAAAGGCTGAAAATCGTTATCTGTATACATATGGATCCTGTTGAGATTAACAACGAAAAGGTAAACAACTATAAGGAGCTTACAAATAAAATAATTACCGAATATAACCCTGATTATAAATTTCACGATTTCAGACTTGTTGACGGTCAAACGCATACGAACCTGATTTTCGACCTTGTTGTCCCGTTTTCAAAAACTGTTACAAACGATAAAATTTTAAATGATATCAGGGATAAATTTAAGGAAGAGGACAGTTCTATAAATATTGTTGTAACCGTTGAACATTCTTATGTGTAAAATAGGGTTTGGCAGGCTGAGCCTGCACGCAAACGAGAAGATAGGCGATTTAATGATGAACACCTTTTCCCGACAATAAATAGTTTTACAAATTAGGGTTTATCGAGATGTTGTTGAATGAAGCAACTGCTTATAGCGGGCTTGCAGTGG
>CALYNW010000219.1 GCA_945224895.1 uncultured Clostridia bacterium | reverse complement strand
GCATACGACATCATGCGTAGTCTCGTGGGCTCGGAGATGTGTATAAGAGACAGCCATAACGCAGGCTACGCAGGTTCCTGAGGTGTTTTTCGGTCTGCCTGAAATCATCATTAGAGATGGATTTAAAACCTCTCTAAGACCACTTCCGGTCATTTCAAAAACACCTATTTCATTAGTTGAGCCAAATCTGTTTTTAACTCCACGCAACATTCTGTAGGAATAATTTCTTTCGCCTTCAAAATATAAAACAGTATCAACAATATGTTCAAGAACCTTGGGACCTGCAATGGCACCGTCTTTATTAACGTGTCCGACAATAAAAATAGGAATTCCCAAGCCTTTTGCTGTGTGCATAAAAATATTAGTACATTCTCTAACCTGAGTAACAGAGCCTGCGGATGAAGAAATTTCATCATAAACCATTGTCTGTATCGAGTCAATTATAACAACATTAGGCTTTTCAGTTTTTATAGTCTCAACAATTATACCCACATCTGTCTGCGGAAGAATGAACAAATTATCAGTGGTTACCCCAAGACGTGAAGCTCTCATTTTTATCTGAGCCGCAGATTCTTCACCGCTAACATACAGTATTTTATTGTTTTTGCCGAGATACTGACAGATCTGAAGAAGTATTGTCGACTTGCCTATGCCCGGGTCACCGCTTAAAAGGACAAGACTGCCTAATACTATTCCTCCGCCTAAAACTCTGTCAAATTCATTAACACCTGTTGAAATTCTTTTTTCATAGTCTTCTTTAATCTCATTAAGAGACATAATTTGGCTGATGGTAGATACACTGCCCTTTACGGCACCTTTTATCGATACAGTAGGCAGTTCCTCATTCATTGTATTCCATTCACCGCAACCGGGACATTTTCCAAACCATTTGGGAGATTCATATCCGCATTCACTGCAAACATATGACGATTTAACCTTTGCCATTTTATAATTCCTCTGTTATGTATTCATTAAGACCGAGCATTATTGAATATGCCAGCTCTTTTTGATATTTTTCGTTTTGTAATTTTAAATTTTCCTCAGTATTGCTCATAAAACCACATTCAACCATTACCGACGGAACAGATGCTTTATAAAGAATATAATAGCTGTTGTCTGACGGCTTGTTAAGTCTTTTGTTTTCAGGCTGTAAATTTTGCTTTGTAATATTTAAAATTTTGTCGGCAAGAATAGGACTCTTGCTATCGTTTGGAGAATACCAAATCTGCATCCCCCATTCACTTTCTTCTTCAAAATGATTTTGATGAATAGAAATAAGCAAGCTGTTATTGATACTGTTTATGTAGTCAAGCCTCTTATATAGATCTGAACGGGTTTTATCATCATTTTCACCGTAGACAAGATAATCTCCGTCTCTGACTAAAAAAGACGATACGCCGCTTACCATAGCAAAATCGTAAAGCTTTTGCGCTATTGACAGATTAATTCCCTTTTCTTTAGTACCGTCAACGCCTATTGTTCCTGCATCAGCACCGCCGTGACCTGCATCAATTACAAGATTAATTCTTTTTTCCTTTGAAAAATCACTTACGCTTGCAGTTTTTTCAAGTATTACGTTTATTGCAAAGCAACTCACAAAAGTAAATACAAACGTCAAGCAAATTATTATCAGCTTTCTCATAATCATCACCGATAATAATATGAATTAATTATATATCAATATGACAAAACTATCAAGGAAATATTGCAATTTACGTTGAATAGGGATATAATTTAGACTATAAATATTAATGGCGGTGAATTTATGAAAATAGTAAATTTAGACGGTTGTACAACAAATCCCGGTGATTTAAGCTGGGACGGTATAAAAAAATACGGAGATTATACCGTATATGACAGAACATCTCCCGAAGATATCGTTATCAGAGCAAAGGGAGCAAATGCACTTATAATCAATAAGACAGTGATTACAAGAGAAATTCTTGAGTCGCTTAAGCCAGAGCTTGAATACATCGGACTGCAATCAACAGGATATAATGTTGTTGACTGTCAGGCGGCAAAGGAGCTTGGAATAACCGTTTGCAATATTCCTTCTTATTCTACAAATGCTGTTGCTCAGCTTGTTTTTGCCTTAATTTTGGAAATAACAAATCAAGTTTCAGTTCATTCAGAGTCTGTCAGAAATGGTGACTGGTGCAGATGTCCTGATTTTTGTTACTGGAAAACTCCTCTTACTGAGCTTATGGGAAAAACAATAGGTATTATCGGCTTTGGCTCTATTGGAAGAAAGGTAGCGGAAATTGCCGAGGCATTTGATATGAACGTCCTTGCCTATTCGCCTAGACCAAAGGATAAAGGTGGTTTAAAATCAATTCATTTTGTCGACTTGGACACCTTACTTAAAACAAGTGATATTATTACATGTCATTGTCCACTTACTCCTGAAACTACGGGCTTAATAAATAAAGAAAATATTTCAAAAATGAAAAAAAGTGCTGTATTTATTAATACATCGAGGGGTCCTGTCGTTAATGAACAGGCTCTTGCCGATGCACTTAATAATGGAGAAATTACAGCGGCAGGACTTGATGTACTTGAAACCGAGCCTGCAAAGGCTGAAAATCCCCTTCTTACTGCAAAAAATTGTTACATTACCCCTCATATAGCTTGGGCGGCTAAGGAAACAAGAGCAAGACTTTTGTCTATTTTAGAGGATAATCTAAAATCTTATATTGAGGGAAATCCAAAAAATGTTGTAAACAAATAGGCGGTAAATAAAATTAACTATTGACTTTATCCGCAAAATCTATTAATATATTTGTTGCACGCTGGTGTGGCGAAATCGGCAGACGCAAGGGACTTAAAATC
>CALYNW010000218.1 GCA_945224895.1 uncultured Clostridia bacterium | reverse complement strand
ATGGAAAGGCAAATACTCCACGTTGACTGCAACAAATTCTATGCCAGCGTGGAATGTTTTTTACATCCCGAGCTTAAGAACAAGCCTGTGGCTGTGGGCGGAAGCGAGGAGTCACGGCACGGAATAATACTTACAAAAAACGAAATAGCGTCAAAGTACAATTTGAAGGTAGGGGAGCCTTTGTGGAAAGCGAGGCAAAAATGTCCTGACCTTATAATTGTTCCTCCTCATTTTGATACCTATATTGAGTTTTCGAAAAAGGTACGCAGTATACTTGAGGATTATACGGATTTGATAGAACCCTTTGGACTTGATGAAAGCTGGCTTGATGTAACAGGGGATTGGTACAAAACCGGAGAGGAAATCGGTAGAGAGATTAACCGTCGTGTTCGTGAGGAAATAGGAATAACCGTAAGCGTTGGTGTAAGCTTTAATAAAATTTTCGCAAAGCTTGGCTCTGATTATAAAAAGCCTGATGCAGTTACGATTATAACTAAAGAAAATTACAAGGACATTGTTTGGAGTCTACCTTGCTCCGATTTGCTTATGGTAGGTCCTGCCACCACAAATAAGCTTAATAAATTTGGCGTAAAAACCATAGGCGACCTTGCATGCTGTGATACTGCTTTTATAAGAAAGATTCTCGGTAAAAACGGTGAAATGCTTAAAAGAAATGCAATGGGACTTGATATGTCACCTGTAAGGCATATGGATATTGAACGTGATATTAAGAGCATCGGAAATTCTACTACAACCCCAAGGGATCTGGTAAATGATAATGACGTTAAAATAATATTTACCGTTCTTGCCGATAGCGTAACAAGACGTATGAGAGATAACGGACTTAAGGGTACAACCTTAATGATTTATATTCGTGACCGAAATCTGAATATGATTTCAAGGCAATGCCGTTTACCTGCACCGACTAATGTAACATACGAAATAACTCAATGTGCATTTCAGCTATTTAAGAGAACTTATGCTTGGGAGGAGCCTATCAGAAGTCTTGGCTTAAGTGTAACTGATTTCGATTTTGAAACAGGAGTGCAGTTTGATTTGTCGGGAAGTGTTCAAAAAAGAGAACGCCGTGAAAAGCTTGATAAGGCAGTTGATAAGCTGAAAAACAGATATGGAAATTACTGTATTCAAAGCGGTACAGCATTGCTTGATACCGACCTTTCCCATTTTAATCCCTATGATGATCATACCATTCATCCCGTATCTCCAATGTAAAAAAATTTCCAATTTCTTGCAACACTTAAGAGAAAATAATATACTTAAATTGTGACGGCGTCAAAGGAAGGTGATATTATGAATGAAAAGGAGCTTGTAAAAAAGGCAAAGCAGGGCGATAAAAACGCTTTTTGTCGGCTTTACGGTCTTTATAAGGATAGGCTTTACAGATATGCTTTTTATAGACTGGGAGATCCCGAGGATGCACAGGACGCTGTGTCCGATTGCATAGTGTCAGCCTTTGAGCAGATAAAAAATCTCAGAAGTGCAGATGCTTTTCATTCCTGGATATTCAGAATACTTCACATCACCTGTATAAAATATGTTAAACAGCAGATTAACGCAAGGGAAACATCTGATATAGACGATTTCAAGAATTCAGCAGAGCTTTCTCATAACGACAGCAACACCTCACCGGAGCTTAAGGAAGCACTTGAAATACTGACCGATGAGGAAAGAGAAATAGTCCTGCTTTGCGTAGTTGCAGGTTTAAAAAGTAAGGAAACGGCAAGGCTTGTTGATATGACATCAGGTGGAGTCAGGTCAAAGCTTTCCCGTAGCCTAAGAAAAATGAGAGATTTTTTGGAGTGACACATATGAAAAATGATTATGATTTTATAAAAGATAAATTCGATAATGATAATATAAAGGCTCCGGATGATATTAACGAAGAAAATGTAATTGAACTTATCAAAGGCAAAGAGCCTAAAAGAATTAAGCTTGTAAATACAAAGGCCTTTAAAGCTGTTGTCAGTGCTGCAGCCTGCCTTGTCGTAGTCCTTTTGGCATTTGGTGTTATGCAACCTCAATTAGCCGATGATAAAGCTCCCGAAAAGACCGCAAATAATAATTCGGCTTCGGCAATTACCGCATTTTCAGATTATAAAGAAATTAAAGCGTATATAAAAAGTTCATTTAATAATGCGGATGAATACGCAAATTACGGTGCAGGAATAAAAGGTGCATATGGTATTGCCACCGAAGAAATGGCAGATGATGTTTCTTTAGAAAATTCTTCCGAAGAAATATCTTATGCAGATACCTATAAGCAGGTTGACAGCGTTGACGAGGCTGATGTTATCAAAACAGACGGAAAATATATTTACTATATTGACGATTGTGATAACACCATAGGAATTTATAAGGCTGATGAGTCAGCAACCTTGATTTCAACAATAGAAGATTTTAATGACGGAAATGATACAGATACCCAATATTTTGGACTTGATATGTTTCTGTACGGTAACAGTCTTATAGTAACCTGTGAAGAGGCTAATTATGAAGACGGTGACTATGAAAACTATGTGGGTGCGTATGTTTATGATGTTTCAAATCCTAAAAAGCCTAAGCTTACAAAAACATATAAGCAAAGCGGATGCTATGTTTCTTCAAGAATGATAGGGGAGAGGCTTTACGTAGTTTCAAATAAATATGTTTATCCAAGATGTAAGAATATAAAGGAATATATTCCTTACGGTATGTCTGAGAACGGTGTATTGGAGCCTTTATCGGCAAAGGATATCTGCTGTATCAATAATTCTTCAGAGCCTAACTATATTGTGGCTGTCTCTTATACACATCTGACGCTGCCGACGATCTTACGCGTGTA
>CALYNW010000217.1 GCA_945224895.1 uncultured Clostridia bacterium | reverse complement strand
CCTACAATTTTTTCGTCAATAAGCTCAAGAGCTGATACAGCTGCCTTAACCTCCTGAACATCGGTTGTTTCGGCTTTTACAACTATGATGTAGCCGGTTGCCTTTGAAACGAATGATGTAGCATCGGTTACGAGATTTATCGGCGGTGTATCAATGAAAACACAGTCGTAATGCTCCTTTACAAACTGTAAAAGCTTATCCATTCTTGCTGAGGATAAAAGCTCGGCAGGGTTAGGCGGAATTTTTCCTGCGGTGAGAACAGAAAGGTTTTCAATATCTGTTTTTGAAACGGTTATGTTATCTGTCAAGCCTGCAAGAATTTCCGAAAGTCCGTTTTTAACAGGAATGGAGAACATTCTGTGAACTGTGGGGTTTCTCATATCTGCGTCGATAAGCAAGGTTCTTTTTCCCATTTGGGCAAAGGAAACGGCAAGGTTAATTGAGTTAATAGACTTACCGTTATTTGCAGCCGGGCTTGTTACAACAAATACGGGACACTTTTCTCCCTGCTGAATGAACAAAAGATTAGTTCTGATTGCGTTATATGCTTCTTTAACAACAAAAGGGGAGTTAGCGTTCAGAATCTTTTTTGGATCGTCCTTGCTGAAGCCTCTTGTACTGCTTTTTGTTTTTTCTTTTTTATCTATTGATTTTTTATTACTACTCAGCTTCATTTTTACTTTCCTCCTGCTTTTTCAATATTGAACCGAAGGCAGACTGGGAGCCTGCTGAAGAGCCTTTACTGCTGTCTGTATTATCGACAGGAAGCAGCCTCGGTATAGTTCCGAGAACGGGAATATCAAATTCCTTTTCAAGGTCTTTTTCGTCATTAATGCTTGTATCAAAAATTTCCTTCAGGAAGAATATTGCAAATGAAACAACAAATCCTGCCAAAAGAGCAATGCCGATTATCTTCTTTAAATTAGGTGATGACGGAGATGTTGGCTGAGAAGCCAGATCAACAATCTGTACGCTACCGGCATTTACTATCCTTACGATTTCGTCAGGGCATATTTCTGCAATGGTATTTGCTATTTCCATTGCTTGAGTTGCATCTGTGCTTGTAACCTGTACCTTGAATATGAAGGTGTCTTCAACCTGACCGGAGGAAATCATACCCTTAATGGCTCCCGGTGTAATTTCATAATCAAGATTGTCGGCAACCTTTTCAAGAAAAGTATTACTCTTTATTATTTCAAGATAAGTATTTACAAGGTTTTGTGAAGCGTCAATTTCACTGCTTGTAATACTACCATCAGTACCTATGCGATTATTGTCGTTATATGCGCATAGCGTAATCATCGCCGTATATTTCGGCTCTACGAAGAAGTTGGTATAACAGCCTGCAACTGCTCCGCATATAAGTGCAATAAGCACCATAAATACGATTTTTTTTCGTAAGGTGAAAAATATTGATCTTAAATCTATTTCTATTTCTCTGTTTTCTTCCATAGCATCCTCCGAAGATTTTACTCTATAGGGGAAAAATATCGGCAATAGTAAAATAATCGTGCCGATGTTAAAGCATTCTTCTCCCAATTTATTCTACGTACAATTATACCAATTACCTAAATGCTTGTCAATCTGAATAACTAACAAAAAATAATTAATATATTTATATATAATATATAAAACAGGCAAACTGAATTAACAGATTGCCTGTTGTGTTTTACAGAAAATAGTCGATTGCAACTGACGTTTCTGCAACCCTGTGCATATGCTCCTTAACCACCGAGCAATGATATTCGTCCTTTTGGTAATCGTCAAGAGCCTTTTCATCATCAAGCATTACCTGAAGAATGACATCGTAGGAGCGTGGGGAATGAAGAAAATCCACACCGACCTCTATGCCTCTCAAAAGAGGAACATTTCCCTCCATAGACCTGAGAATTTCTGCTGCCTTTTCACATTCCTGCGGAGAATTATCCTTTAGCTTGAAGCAAACAATATGTTTAATCATAATAAAAATCCTTTCATATTGCTGAAAAAGTCCTGTGTATCGGCACAGGACTTTATACAGCTTATATTATTTTGCGTAGTCGGAAGCTCTGGATTCACGGATAATATTGACTTTAATCTGTCCGGGATATTCCATTTCGCTTTCGATTTTCTTTGCAATTTCACGGGCTATGAGAGGCATCCTTTCGTCATTGATGACCTCGGGCTTAACCATAACTCTGACTTCACGTCCTGCCTGAATTGCATAAGCTCTTTCAACTCCGTTAAAGCTTGTTGAAATTTCCTCAAGCTGCTGGAGTCTCTTGATGTAATTTTCAATGTTTTCACGTCTGGCACCGGGTCTTGATGCGGAAACAGCGTCGGCAGCCTGAACAAGACAGGCAACTACTGTTTTACACTCGATTTCACCGTGGTGAGCGGCGATAGCGTGAACAACGGCTTCACTTTCTTTATACTTCCTTGCCCACTCAACACCGAGAGCAATATGAGAGCCTTCCATTTCGTGGTCAAGAGCCTTACCGATATCGTGGAGAAGACCTGCACGTCGAGCCTGCTTTTCGTCTGCACCGAGCTCAGCAGCCATAAGTCCTGCGATATAAGACACCTCAAGACTGTGCTTGAGAACATTCTGACCATAGGAAGTACGGTATTTAAGCTTACCGAGAAGCTTAACAAGCTCGGGGTGAATCTGACCGCAGTTAGCGGAAAGAACAGCCTTTTCGCCTTCCTGCTTGATTGTAGCGTTGACCTCTTTGGTACTCTTTTCAAAGCATTCTTCAATCTTGGTCGGATGAATACGTCCGTCCTGAATAAGACGCTCAAGAGTGAGTCTTGCAATTTCTCTTCTTACAGGGTCAAAGGAGCTGACAGTGATAGCCCTGTCTCTTATACACATCTGACGCTGCCGACGATC
>CALYNW010000216.1 GCA_945224895.1 uncultured Clostridia bacterium | reverse complement strand
TCAGCCGTTTGCCTCATCAGCTTGTTGACGCTTTTCGTTCAACTCTTGAGGAGGCAACCTATGCGGACTTGATTTTAAATGTCTGCGACGCATCAAGCCCCGAATGTCATAATCATATCAAAACCACCTATGATATTCTCGAGTCATTGTTTGAGGGCGGTGTTGTTAATGTTCCTGTTATAAATGTATTTAATAAATTCGATATTGCGGAAAATTTGTCGGATATCACATTTTCCTTTGGTAACAGCAAGGATTGCGTTAAGATAAGTGCAAAAACAGGGGATGGACTTGACGACCTGTTATCAGCCATAGAAAAGGCACTTCCTCAAACAAGAAAAAGAGTTAAGCTTCTGATACCCTTTGACAAGGGTTCGATTTCTGCAAGGATAAGAAAAGACGGTATAATTCACTGCGAGGAATATACACCTGACGGCTTGCTCCTTGATACCACAACGGATATAATGCTCCTTGATGAAATTAAGGAATATATAATTTAAAGCATTGTGATATTTTGACTTTTGGCTTCATAATATTCTGTAGGTGATTTTTATGAAAATGCTTACATTTAAGCTGAAGCCGAAAACAATCTTCGGAATAATTCTTGCCGTTACAGGTGTTATCGTTATTCTTCTGACCTTTGTGTCTAATCATACTGATAAGTCGGAAAGCGTTTCTGCATCTGTCAGCGCATCTACAGATACGGAAAGACGAGATTATTTATCCTCCTACGGCTGGGAGACGGACAAGGATTTTGAAACTAAGGAGATTACTGTGCCCGAACGTTGGAATGATGTGTACATTGATTACAATGAGGTTCAGAAAAATCAGGGCTTTGACCTAACTGACTATAAGGGAAGAAAGGTCACACTTTACACGTATAAAATCACAAATTACGAAGGAGAAACCGAGGGCATAGTTGCAGATATGCTTGTTTGCGACGGTATACTTATCGGCGGTGATATTTGTAACACATCTGCCGAAAACGGCTTTCTCGTAGGCTTTAACGGTAAATAAATTTATTATATGGAAAGAATTGACAAAATAATTTCTTCTGCAAAAAATATCTGCAGAAAGGATGCGTCACAGCTTATAAAGCAGGGAAAAATAACCGTAAACGGAAAAACGGTAAAAAGTCCCAAGGAAAAATTTGATGAAAAAAGTGACGTTATCCTCTGCGGTGATGAAAAAATTGAATATAATGAGTTTGTCTATATTATGATGAATAAGCCGAAGGGAGTAATTTCTGCGTCAGAGGGTAAAAGCGACCTGACTGTTATTGACATTCTGCCGAAGGAAATGAAAAGGAAAAATCTTTTTCCTGCCGGCAGGCTTGACAAGGATACAACAGGCTTTATGCTGATTACCGATGACGGGGATTTTGCCCACAGAATTTTAAGCCCGAAAAATCATATTGAAAAAACTTATATAGCAGATTTGGACAAGCCATTTAATGATATTGTTGTGGCTGATTTCGAAAACGGAATAGAGCTTAAGGATGCCATATGTATGCCTGCTCGTATTGAGGCTTTAGACGGTGACTTTAAAAAGGCGGTTGTTACAATAAAGCAGGGTATGTATCATCAGATTAAAAGAATGTTTAAAAAGCATTCCATAACTGTTGTTGACCTTAAACGTATAAAAATGGGCGGTCTTTCCCTTGATTCCTCACTCAATGAGGGAGAATGCAGGTATATTACACCTGAGGAGCTGAAAATAATAACAGGTGAAGAATAACAAGAAATATACCTTTGACAATATTGACTAACAATATATTGTGTTTTTTTATTAGTTAAAAATACTGTTTATGCAAGTAGCACAAAAAAATTAATTTTTTTTGTAAAAAAGGTTGCAAAATAGTGAACGCTCTTGTATAATATTGCCAATAGGGGTGCTTCCTTTTTGTGCAATATTTCTTTGTGCAAAGTGCCTATTTTGAGAGGTGAACAATATGCCAAACAGATTATTTCAGGGAATAGTCAATCAAATGAGAGATGCGATTGACCGCACTATCGGCGTAGTTGATGAAAGCGGTACAGTCATTGCCTGCAGCGAACTCGGCAGTATCGGCGAGGTACGTAAGGGCGTTATCTCCGCAGGTGTATTTAATAATGCTCAAACCTGTGTTGATAATTCAACATATACAACCTTTGATGTGCTTGTACGTCCCGAGTATGCGGTTTTCGTAGACGGTACTGATGAGCTCAGCCGTCGTTATTCTCAGATTATTGCAGTTGCAATGGACCAGATTAAGCAGAATAATGACGAAAAATTTGACCGTTCAAATTTTGTAAAAAATGTTATTCTTGACAATATTCTCCCCGGTGATATTTATTTGAAATCAAGGGAGCTTCATTTTAACAACGACGCTACAAGAGTAGTATTCCTTATCCGTGTAACTCAGGAAACTGAAATTTCCGTATTTGATATTATTCAAAATTTCTTCCCCGATAAGAGTAAGGATTTTGTCATAAATGTAAATGAGAGCGATATTGCCCTTGTTAAAGAGGTTAGACCTAATGTTGACACCAAGGATTTGGAAAAGCTGGCTCGTTCTATCAACGATACCTTGCTTTCGGAATTCTATTTTAACGCCGTAATCGGTATCGGTACCTGCGTTACAGGTATTAAAGAGCTTGCCCATTCCTTTAAGGAGGCTCAGGTTGCTCTTGAGGTCGGTAAGGTTTTTGATACTGAAAAAACTATTATAAGCTATGAAAATCTCGGTATCGCAAGACTTATCTATCAGCTTCCCACAACCCTTTGTGATATGTTTCTTAAGGAGGTTTTCAAAAGAGGCTCAATAGATTCTCTTGACCAGGAAACATTGTTTACAATTCAAAAATTCTTTGAAAATAACCTTAATGTTTCCGAAACCTCAAGAAAGCTTT
>CALYNW010000215.1 GCA_945224895.1 uncultured Clostridia bacterium | reverse complement strand
AGAAAATAGTTTGCGAAATACTCCTTAATTGCGTATTGCTTATATCCTGCACAAATTACAAAATCATTGTAACCGTAGTGAGAATATGTTTTCATAATGTGCCAAAGAATAGGATAACCGCCAAGCTCAATCATAGGCTTTGGCTTATTCTGGCTTTCCTCGCTGATACGTGTTCCGTATCCGCCTGCAAGAATTACAACCTTCATCATTTACCTCCAATGCAAAGCTCTGCAAAAATAACTTTTTGAAATTCGGTATAAATATAATACCGCATTATGCTATAATTCAATTTAAGTATATCATAATATTATACGTTTTTCAACATCAAAACCTATAGTAAATTCCGTCGGGCTTACACAACTGCATTACCCGTCAGCTTCATCATAATATTGCTGTCCTTTTCATCTTTTCCGTTATAGGCAGCATAGCTTGAGGAATAGTCCTTTTGCCTTGTCCTGAGAAGTCCCACAGGTGTAAAATCGCTCTTTTCAAGGCATATACCAACCTCTCTTTCGGAGTCGGTATAAAATCTGAACTCATAAATTTTATCCTTCTCGGGAACAAAGGATTTTTCAAGCTTAAGCTTTGTATATTTTTCAGAGCCGTTTTTGATATTTTTCTCTTTACCCTCTCCGAAGGCAACCCTTTCCTTTGTTTCCGTATCAATTACATCAACAAATATTTTTGCCTTTTCTCCCGATTCTTCAACAGTGTCGCAGATAACATAAACATTTTCTATCTCTGCCTCATCAAGCCTTGTATATTCCTGTGCAAATGCTTCATTGCTGATATTGACATAAGCCTGATTTCCGTCACCATAGCTTCTCCACAAAAGGTCTCCGCTGTCGATAAAGCTCGGAAGAGTCGCAAAGGCAGCCGCAAAGAAAACAACGGCAAAGGCAAGAAATCTGATATTTATTACTGCTCTGCCCTGTTCAATACTTGTACTGATTTTTTTCATATTGAATTTAGGATGCTTGAAAATAAAGCCTATAAGAAGTATTGCACTTATTATCGAAAACAGTGTATTTGCGTCTTTGAAAATGAAAATATCGCTCATACGCAGTGACGGCGCAATCTTATATCTGAGAGTATCCATCAGTATTCCGTATCGCATAAGCCCCTGATTTTCAAGGGTGAACTGAAACTGATTTGCAATATAGACAAGAAATACTACTCCGAATAAAGCGTCAATCCACAAAAGCACGTTATGATTTTTATTAATCACCGTTCCCATTACCCAAAACGGAACCATAAACAAAAGCCACTGAGGATGCCACAGCATCATTCCGAAAAATGCAAAGCAAACACCGCAGGAATAAAACAATCCGTATCCCACAAGCTCGTCATAATCCTTTGCCTTAGTGAAATACGCAAATGCAATAAGCACAAGCAGAAATACGTACATCAGATTTATTGAAACCTCGCCGATATCAACGGAAAATCCACCTGCATAATCAAGAGCGGAAAATCCGAAAACGCTCTTTACAAACGCTTTTCTGTCGGTTATCAGATAAAACAGGGCTTCAATACCTGCCGGCAATACAGCCACAGCCATTAATACAATATCCTTAAAAATATCCTTTACCCTAAGCAACAGGAGTACGACAAAAATAACAAAGGAAAAATATTTAAATGTTGTCGCTATTCCGAAGAACAGTGAAAACAGTAAATAATCCTTTCCCGTAGGCTTGTCCTTGAAATAAAAATACATTCCAAGGAGCATAAACAATACCGTGAATATATCATACTGGCAAAACAAAAACTGAGTAAAAAATGCCATCGGCGTTGTAAAGGTTAAAAGCATTGTCAGGGCAGACTTTCTTTTGTCAAAGCCGAAACGGCTTTTGCAAAGCCTATATATTATTATGCCCGAAATAAAATATGCCGCCGTAGGCAGTATTTTGTTCCACATCATAAAGGGGATATTCCAGTCACCGAACTCTGACGGAGCAAGCCCTAAAATTTTCATAGGTATATTCCATACGGCAAAAAGTATAAATGTTGACGGGAGATAATTAGCAGTATATTCCCCGTTGGTATTCTTGCAGGCAGAATAAAAATCAGTAATATGACCGTTTAGATATTCTATGGAGTGACCTGCCGTAATAAGAATATCCTGATGGCAGAAAAAGACAAAGCCTATTACTGCCGCCACGGCAAAAATTATCCACTCAAAAGCACCTGCGCCCTTCCTTGGAATCCTGTCAATTTTTGATATAAATTCATTTCTTTTTTTACTCATAGTATAATATCCTTCTGTACTGTCTACTTTTTACCGGTCTTTTTTTTAAATATGATAAATTTGCTGAAAACATAGTTTAGTATAACTACTATAACCTGAAGTATAATTTTAACAATAAAGTTGCCTGTTATTGTAAAGGAAAAGATGTCGAGACTGATTCTTCCCAGAGAAAGCAAGTCAATCATTATCCAAAGTCCTGCCTCCTCAACGGCAAGGCTGAAAAGTCTTGCTCCCAAAAAGCCGACAATCTCCTTTAAAACAATTTTAGGGCTCCAACCTTTTGACTCAAATACCCATAGCTTATTTGTTACGTATGCAAAGGCTACGGCTATTACCCAGCTTATTATGTTTGTCAAAAGGTACAGCCTGCTGCCGAGAACCGTATCAAATATTTTGAAGGCGGCAAGGTTTATTACCGTAGTCAGCACTCCGAAAAATACGTAGCTTATAAGCTCCTTGTACTTCATAAAAAGCTTTTTAATCAATTATGCTCACCCTGTTTTCCACTTCTTGAATTTATTATATACGTTTTGTTTAATCATTGCAATATAATATACAATATAAAAAGCCGATGCATTTAAAAAAATTGCATCGGCTTCAGCGTGTAGAAAAAGTCAATTTACAGATTTCTACACGCTGGCAGACTTCGA
>CALYNW010000214.1 GCA_945224895.1 uncultured Clostridia bacterium | reverse complement strand
TCTGTCCCGATATTGACAGTGACGAAAGAGAAAAAAGAAAAAACGATATGCGTGATACCTGTAAAGGCGGATTAGTAAAGCGTGAGGACTGGTATCCGGGGCTTATTTATATGTGGGGCTGGAAAAATGCTCCCTCAAAAACAGTCCTTGCTAATCATTATGACACGAAATTCGGTGACCATAATGTTATCTTTCATAATTCCTTACCGCTTTTTAAGGAGTTGATGAAAAGGGGATATATAACGGGAGTTATACCAAACGGCCCGTCAATTCTTCAAAATCATAAGATGGACACAAGCGGTCTCAGACCTTATTGCGACATAGTTGTTGTCAGCGGTGATGTGGGAGTTCACAAGCCCGACCCGGCGCTTTTTACATACACGGCAGATAAATTAGGACTGAAAACTGACGAATGTGTCTATGTGGGCGACCACCCTGTAAATGATATTCAGGGAGCCTTGGCATCGGGTATGCAGGCAATCAGAATGAATTGGGGCTGGTTTAAGGACGAGGACTTACGTCCCGATGTTCCCGTGATTACCGATATTATTGATGTGCTGAAATATGTGTAATAATATGTAAATTAAGAATTGTAATGTTTTCCTTGACATAGCAATTCTTTTTTGATATAATATCCAAGCCTTTGAAATCAAAGGTAATCCTTGTCTGTATTAAAGGTACAGACCATAATGTCCAGAAGGAGGTGCTGAAGAATGGCATTAAAAAATTATGAAATCGTTATGGTTTTCTCTCTTGCTAACGGAGACCAGCAGGTTGAAGTTCTTAAGGAAAAGTTTACCGAGCTCATTAAGAAGAATGGCACTCTCGGCGAAGTTGAAACATGGGGTAAGCGCAGACTTGCATATCCTATCAACTACGAAAAAGAGGGCTATTATATGGTTATCGACTTTGCAAGCGATGAAAAATTCCCTGCAGAGCTTGACCGTGTAATTAACATCACCGATGGTGTTCTTCGTTCTTTAATCGTTGCTAAGGGCGAGTAATCGGAGGGCAAAAGATGATTAATTCAGTTGTTCTTATGGGCAGATTGACTTATGATCCCGAGCTTAGAACTACACCGACAGGAATTTCGGTTATCCGCTTCCAGATTGCCTGCGACAGAAATTATCAGGCAAAGGGAGAGGAAAGAAAGGCTGACTTTATTGATGTAACAGCTTGGCGTCAAACTGCTGAATTCATTTCCCGTTATTTCCGCAAGGGCTCAATGATAGCCATTGAGGGAAGTATCCAGACGGATAACTTCACCGATAAGGACGGAAATAAGAGAAAATCCGTGACAGTCGTTGCCAACAATGTTTCTTTCTGCGGTTCAAAGGCAGAAAGCGCAACAACAAATCCTGCATTTTCTCAGCCTGCACCAAGCTATGCAAGTGCTGACAATTCGGATTTTGAAGAGATTGTTGACGATGATGACGACTTACCATTTTAAAGGAGGAAACTAACGATGGCATATAACAGAGCCGGCGGTCCACGTAAGGGTCGCAAAAAGGTTTGCGTTTTCTGTGTAGAAAAGGTTGAAGAAATCGACTACAAGGACGTTACAAAGCTTAAGAGATTTGTTTCTGAGAGAGCAAAGATTCTTCCCCGCAGAGTAACAGGTACCTGTGCAAAGCACCAGAGAGAGCTTACCACAGCTATTAAGAGAGCAAGACATCTTGCGCTTCTCCCTTACTCAGCTGACTAATTAATATTGATTATAAGGACTGCATTGAACCAACAGGGCTCCGTGCAGTCTTTTTATTTTTTGGAAATTTATTTCTTTGTATTGATTAAGGTACTATATAATGTTATAATTATTTAGAATAAATAATCGGAGATACAAAATATGCCAAAGGAAGATAGCAGAACAAATGACAACCTTGTAATCGGAAGAAATGCAGTTATAGAGCTTTTAAAAAGCGGTCGTGAAATTGAAAATGTAATGATTGCAAAGGGTGAGCACGAGGGCTCAATTAACAGAATTATCGCAATGTGCAGGGAAAATAAGGTTGTAATAAAAACAGTTGACAGAAAAAAGCTTGATTTTATGTGTGCAGGGGGAAATCATCAGGGCGTTGCCGCAAATGTTCCTGCCCACGATTATTCAACTGTCGATGAAATCCTCGAATATGCAGAAAGAAAAAATGAACCGCCCTTTATTATAATTTGTGATGAGATTGAGGACAGCCATAATTTAGGTGCAATTATCAGAACAGCAGAGGCTTGCGGAGCTCACGGAGTGATAATTCCCAAAAGACGTAGCGTGGGTCTTAATTTCATAGTAGCGAAAACCTCCTGCGGTGCCGTTGAGTATATGAGGGTTGCAAGAGTGGGCAATTTAGCCTCAACAATAGATGATTTGAAAAAGAAAAATATTTGGGTTTACTGTGCCGATATGGACGGTCAGCCCTGGTGTAAGACCGATTTTTCGGGTGGCTGTGCATTAGTAGTAGGTAATGAGGGAAGCGGAGTCGGCAGACTTATTAAAGAAAAGTGTGATGTAACTGTTTCACTCCCTATGTGCGGAGAGGTTAATTCTCTTAATGCCTCAGTAGCGGCAGGCATTATTATGTACGAAGTAACAAGACAAAGACTTAAATTATAAGTGGTGAATTATGAACGAGAACTTATCTGTTGATGAAATTATAAGACAGGCTGAAGAAATCAGAAAAAAGACTGTTAGTCAGGCGAAGTCTGCTCTTGAGGAAATAAATACATCTGCTCAGGAAATCACGGAGAGGAAAATCGAGGTACCCAAAGCAGATGTAAAAAATATAAATATTGAGCCGAAAAATGAGTATGTAAAGGAATATAAAAAATCGGACAACACATCGGCTGACACAGCTCAGAAAACAGCAGTAGTCGATAAGGAAGTACTAAGCCAAGCACAGAAGAAAGCCACTGCTTC
>CALYNW010000213.1 GCA_945224895.1 uncultured Clostridia bacterium | reverse complement strand
AACCGCTGTCTGAAAGCTCAAACAGCGGTTTTGATATTGATTATTTTCTCTCAGTTGAATAATTTACATCAACAGATTTTTTAAACAGCATATAGTCATACTGCGGTCGCCATTGGTCACCCGTTTCAACATTACTGAATTCCTCCTCGCTCAAAGGAGTGTTGATTGCGGTTATGCCTTTAAGCTCATCGTCTTCCTCATAAATTGCGTCCCAAAAGGCGTGGTGTCCGATGTAGCTTACCGATGAAGGAATATACATATAGTCAAGTCCTCTGCAATAGTAGAAACAGTCAGAGCCGATATATTCAAGCCCTTCAGGGAGAGAATTATAAACAGTCTTCATAGAATTTATTGCTTTATATGTTACATCATTTATAGGCTTTTCGGTTGTATAGCTGAAAACATTGAGTAAAACAGTGTTCTTGAATACAGCCATTGACTCCATACGTGTAACCCCCTCAGGCAAATATAAATCAGTTATATTTGAATAAGCGAATGCAAGCTGACCGACAGTTTTTACCGTTGACGGAACAACATAAGTTCTTATTTGCTTATTATATTCTTTGAGAAAATCCTCGTCATATCTTTCGGTTGTACCCCAAAGCTCCTCCATAGGCTTGCCCTCATCATCAAGAAGATTGTCATAGCCTAACTGAGCTCTCAGGTATTTATCGTGGTCGTTCGGATAGAAAATTACTTTTGTTAAATCCTTGTCATAAACAACACCGTCAATGTCACATAAGTATGGATTTTCGTCATCAATCCATACATTTTGAACCCACCAACAGCTGTAAATTGACTTACCGTTAATTTCCTTAACATCCTTACCGAAGGAAATTGAATTCAGCGTTTCGTCACAGTTAAAGGCGTATTCGTTGATAACGGAAATAGGCTTTGTTGTGTCCTTTTCTCCTGTTTCCAAATCAACAACATAGTCAATGGTTATATCTTTAATATCACCTGGATTTGAGAATTTAACAAGCTCATATGTTCCGTCTCCCAAATCCTTATACTTGTATGTGTCACTGTGAACCGCGCGAACAGAAAGGAATATTGAACAGCCTATTGCAATTAAAAGAACAATAACAACAATAATCTTGTTTCTCATTGCATTTTTAAAGGGTTGATTTATGTGCGGTGCCTGGAGCCCCTCAATTTGATATGTCCATATTTCATCGTCGGGGATGTCAAGAGTATATTCGGGAGCGGTTTCCTTTTCTTCCTTTGCCTCTTGTGCAAGGAAATCATCATTCTTCTTTTTCTTGCTCATGACATCACCTCCTGTACTTCTTCTTCCGTTTCGTTTACAGCATCCTCTTCTGTAATGCCGTGTTCCTCATTGTACTGCTTTCTTGTTACCTCTTCACGACGTCGCAGTACCTCCATAACCTTATTCTGCTTGTCATCATCATAATCCCAGAATATATACGGTATAGTCATGAGAAGATAGCCAACAATGTCAAAGATAATCGGAATAACAATAATCTTAATTCTTGACTCATCAATAAACAGTACATCCCAGTTACTGTTAAAGCCGAATTTAAGCAAAAGAACAGGGATAATAAGACCTACAAAGGATGTAATCGGACCGGTGAACCAACCGAACACACCCGAAAAGCTTTCAAGTCTTTCGCCTGACAGATACATCTGATAGTCATTTACACGAACATCCATATCGTGTGAAACAGACTTCGGTACTGTTTGGAACATTTCTGTAATAAACAGCATAGCAACGCTAAGAGTACCGCAGAGTATAAGATTATCACCGCAGAAGAGATAACATAATACAATTACAGTATAGCAGACAGCTCTTGAGAGCTGGAAGAATATCATAATCTGCTTATACGAAAATCTCTTAATAAAGTACGGAGTAAAGAAATCCGGCGGAGTACCCGCAAATGAAACAAGTGCAACGATAAGACTGTATGCAAGACCGCTTAAGCGGAAGGTATAGAGATAAAGAACCGTTGTGAAAGCAAGCATACCGTTTCCAAGCGAATCCAAAAGTCCGACAATGGTCTGAATCCACTTATACTTATTTCTCATAACGCCGAACATACCGTCCCAGAAATTGATATTAACCTTCTTTTCAAGCGGTGGTTGCGGTATTCTTTCCTTAACCTTGCCTGCAAATACCATAGTCAGAACGGCGGAAATTGTAAATGTAATCGGAATGATGTATTTGAATACGGCAATATCAGCCCATTCGTCCTTGCACATTCCTATGAATACAGGCAAAAGAATTGCAAGTATTGACTGTGCAAAATGTGAAAGCTTAATAGGATATGTTCTTACAAAAATTCTTTCACGAACATTGGGACTGCAGTTTTGTGCACAGGTTTCAAGGTTGTTATTAAAGCCAAATAGGTTGTAAATCGCAAACAAAAGGTTTGCAACCCATACTCTTGTAGTTACATCTGTGATAGTCGTATAGAATGGAAGCCAGCCTATAAGGAAAACCATAATGATTTTCGGCAGGAAATCGCAGTAAAGTGAATACTTATATCTGCCGTATTTTGGTATCAGCTTTTTACGCCAAAAGATATTTCTTGCACCTGCCCAGCCGTTCCACAAAATATGAGTACCGAGAATTTTAATTGCAGAGGCGGCACTTATACCCTCAAGACCGGTAAGATATGCTACAAGCTTGTTTGACGGAGAGAGCTTAAACGAAAAGTCGCCTACAATCAGATATATTCCTATTCCAATAAGTGCAAAATAGAGAATATTGAATTTATTTTCGGTCTTCTTTGGAAGAAAACCGAGATTGTCGTTGATTACCCATCCTATGAGAGTCCATATGTAGTTCAGCGGCATATTGATAAGCGCTATAATTGAAAATGTCAAATACGGCAGCTTGTAGTGATACATCATCAAATAACAGCTTGCCGCAAATGTTAAATATTCAAG
>CALYNW010000212.1 GCA_945224895.1 uncultured Clostridia bacterium | reverse complement strand
GCAGACGACAGCATGCCTAGTCTCGTGGGCGCGGAGATGTGTATAAGAGACAGGATGAACCTGCACCCTGGAAACGAGGTGCCTTTGCCATTTCGCCGATAACTGCAACCTTCTGTCCCTTCTTAAGAGGAAGAACTGCACCGTCGTTTTTGAGAAGCACCATTGAGCCCTCTGCAACCTTCTGTGCAAGCTTATGGTGAGCCTCAACATCAAATGTATGCTTCTTCTCAAGAGCAGGCTTTGACTTAACAATAAGGTCAACTACATTGTCAACTCTCTTATCGAGAACAGACTCGTCAAGAGTACCGTTTTTAACAGCTTCAATAATTCTCTTAGTGTTCAAGCCGCCTGAAGAAGGCATTTCAAGGTCAGTACCGTTTTTAAGTCCGGGGATACGGTCAACAGATGCGCCCCAGTCTGTAACGATAAGTCCCTCAAAGCCCCATTCGTCACGGAGCACCTTTTCCTGAAGCCACTCATTTTGAGAAGCGTAAACACCGTTAATGCGGTTATATGAATTCATTATTGTCCAAGGCTGAGCCTCTTTAACACAGATTTCAAATGCTGTAAGATAAAGCTCTCTCATAGCTCTTTCGTCGATAACCTCGTTAATTACCATACGGAAGGCTTCCTGTGAGTTGCAGGCAAAATGCTTAAGTGAAGTACCAACGCCCTTAGACTGAACACCGTTTACAAGGTTTGCTGAGCATTTACCTGCAAGATACGGATCCTCACTGAAATATTCAAAGTTACGTCCGCAAACAGGAGAACGCTTAATATTTGTACCGGGTCCAAGGATAGTAGAAACCTGTTCCTTTAAGCATTCCTCACCGAGAGCTTCGCCCTCTTGCTTAAGCAAATCCTCATCCCAAGAGCAAGAAGATGTTGCTGCAGGCGGGAAGCAGGTTGCAGGAACTGAATTTCCAAGTCCGATACCATCGGATGCTTTCTTTTCTGTGTTCTGCTTACGAAGACCGTGAGGGCCGTCAGTAATCATAATTTTCGGAAGTCCAAGCTCAGGAGCCTCCTCAAGATGCCAATAGTCGTAGCCTGAAACAAAAGCAGCCTTCTGCTCAAGCGACATTTTTTTAACGATTTCCGGGTGTTTCATAAAAACGCTCCTCTCTAAATTTTAACAACACTACCATTATACTATAAAAATATCGTTATATCAATAACTATTTTTGTTTATTTTAACAAAAGAACGGTCGGGAAGAATATCATCCCGACCATTACATTATTTAATCAATTCTCTGATAATTTCCTCAGCCTTTTTAACGTCTGCCTTGCCACGTGAATTTTTCATAACATAGCCGAACATAACGTTAATAGCCTTATCCTTACCGTTTTTGATATCCTCTACAGCCTTTGGATTAGCGTCAATAGCACCCTGACAAAGAGCCTTCAAATCCTCGTCGGAAAGTCCTGCCAAATCATCTGCCTTGATATATTCGGTAACATCCTTACCGCTTTCAAGCATTTGAGCAAGAACCTCTTTAGCCTTATTAGCTCTTATTTTCTTACTGTCAATGAGCTTTACAAGCTCTGCAAGCTGATGGGAGGTAATCTTAATATCAAAATTCTCTTTATCCTCTTCAGTCTGCAAAACTGCATAAACAGTTGAAATAATCATATTGAGAACGTTTCCTGCACCTGCACCCTCATTTACGGCATCGTCAAAGAACCTTGTAACATTTCTGTACTTATAAATAAGCCTTGCATTATTCTCAGGAAGTCCCATATCATCAACATATCTCTTAAGCTTTGCATCGGGAAGCTCGGGAAGTGTAGCTCTGATCTCTTCAACCTTTTCCGGTGAAACGTAAAATCTCAAGATATCAGGCTCGGGGAAATATCTGTAATCGTCTGCATTTTCCTTTGAACGAAGGACATAAACAGTATCACTGTTTGCATCATAACGCATAGTTGACTGAATTACCTTATCCCCTGCGTCAAGAATATCCTCCTGTCTTTCCATTTCAAGCTCCATAGCTCTGACAATGTTTGAAAGGGAGTTGATATTCTTAATCTCTGTTCTCGTACCCCAAGGCTCACCGGGCTGATGAATTGAAATGTTAACGTCACATCTCATTGAACCCTCCTGCATTTTACAGTCGGAAACGCCAACATTCCTCATAATAAGCTGAAGCTTTTCGGCATATTCCCTTGCTTCCTCAGGGCTTGAAATATCAGCCATTGAAACAATTTCAATAAGAGGAACACCGCCACGGTTATAGTCAACATAGGTATAACCACCGTCGTGAACAAGCTTTCCTGCGTCTTCTTCAATATGGATACGCTCAATTCTGATTTTCTTACCTGAATCAAGCTCAACATAGCCGTCAACACAAAGAGGTTCATCAAACTGTGAAATCTGATAAGCCTTAGGCAAATCGGGATATACATAGTTTTTTCTGTCCATATGGGAATTGTTATTAATTTTACAATTTACAGCAAGTCCTGCATTAACTGCAAACTCAATAACCTGTCTGTTTAAAATAGGCAAGGAACCGGGCTGACCTGTACATACAGGACAAAAATGAGTGTTAGGCTCACCGCCAAACTGTGTTGTACAACCGCAGAAGATTTTTGTTTTTGTGGCGAGCTCAATATGAGTTTCAATACCGCATACTAACTGATAGCTCACAGTGCTACACCTCCCTCAAAATCCTTAACCTGAACATCTGCATTCTTCTCATAGAAATATGCGGCGTTCATTATTGTCTTTTCCGAAAACTTCTTACCGATAATCTGCATACCTATGGGCAAGCCGTTGCTGTCATTTTTAACAGGAACACTGATTGCAGGAACGCCTGTAATATTAATAGGCACGGTTGCAATATCTGACAAATACATATCAACAGGAGATGCGCCCTTGAAATTAAGCGGAAATGCAGTATTCGGAGCAGTAGG
>CALYNW010000211.1 GCA_945224895.1 uncultured Clostridia bacterium | reverse complement strand
GTTTCACGGATCTGAAGGCTGTATCCTTTTCCATATAACAGGCGGCGACATTTGCAAGAGTGTCTCCCCTATGGTTTCTGCTTTCGTGAACAGGCATATATGGAGGCTTGTTCAGGACAATTATATCCTCGTCATTATAGCAAACCTGTACATTACTGTTTTCAAGCCTTTTTGGCATTTCACCGCTGTTTTCAATAGATATTTTAAGAATATCTCCCGTGCTTAAAAGCTCTATCGACTTGGCAAATTCACCGTTTAAGGTTATTCCGTTTTCCGTATGCTTTAGCTTTTTAAGCAAAGAGGATGAAACACCGAATTCACGCAAAAAATCTCTTATTGCTTTTTGATTGTCCTTTTCAGTAATTTTAAACTCAATAATTCTCATATATATACACAAAAGCAGCCCCTAACGGGACTGCCATGTAAATTTTGATAATTAATCAACTTTTACTATCCAGTCCATATTATCCTCAATTTTGCCGAACTGGATACCTGTAAGAGTATCATAAAGTCTCTGTGTAAGCTCGCCTGTTTTGAAGCCGTTGATTTCAACTGTTTCGCCTTCGTATGTGAGACTGCCTACAGGACTGATTACTGCCGCAGTACCTGTACCGAATACCTCTTCAAGAGTACCGTTTTTAGCAGCTTCCATAATGAAATCAATAGTAAATCTTGTTTCGTTTACCTTATAGCCCCAGTCCTTAAGAAGCTCAATACAGCTCATTCTTGTAATACCGGGAAGAACCGTACCGACAGTCGGAGCAGTATAAATCTCGCCGTCAACCTTGAACATAATGTTCATTGAGCCGACCTCTTCAATGAACTTTCTCTCAACACCGTCAAGCCAAAGCACCTGAGAAAATCCAAGCTTATGACCTTTTTCAGAGGCAATGATTGAAGCGGCATAGTTTCCGCCGCATTTGATATATCCTGTTCCGCCGGGAGTAGCACGAACATACTCGTCCTCAACATAAATTTTACCAGGATTCATACCCTCTTCATAATATGCGCCTGAAGGTGAGCATATAATAATAAACATATATTCGTCAGAAGCCTTAACACCGAGTACAGGCTCGGTAGCGATTGTAAAAGGGCGGATATAAAGGCTTGTGTCAGGCTCAGAAGGAACCCAATCCTTTTCAACACTTACAAGGGCTTTAACTGCCTGAACAAAATCCTCAACAGGAATTTCGGGAATACAAAGTCTGTCATGTGTAGACTTAAGTCTTTCGCCGTTTTTGTCAGGTCTGAAAAGCTGAACGCTTCCGTCAGGAGTTCTGTATGCCTTAAGTCCCTCAAAGCATTCCTGTGCATAGTGGAATACAAGGGCTGACGGGTCAAGAACTATCGGCTGATAAGGAACTATCCTTGCATTATGCCAGCCTTCGCCAGTCTTATAGTCCATAATAAACATATGGTCTGTAAAGATGTGACCGAAGCCAAGCTTACCTGTGGGCTTTTCCTTTGGAGTTTTGGTTAAATCATACTTGATTTCCATTTTTATATTACCTCTTTTATAATGAATTACAAATTATATAATCAAAAGCTGTAGGAAACAATTATTCCGCCGTCAGAGGCGTAAAGAGAATTAAGTCCCGAAGCCTTTAATACTTCAACCTTGCCGAAATTAATCTTATCTGAAATCTTCTGCGCAACAAGCTTTGCCCTTTCTTCGCAGCAAACATAGGAAATTATAAGCGTATCATCGCTTAAATCCTTACCGTCAAGCTCCCCACAAATGATGTTTGCCATCTTAACCGTTGCTCTGTTAATTGTTAAATCCTGAGCCGCAAGAGAAATATTACCCTCCTGCGTTCTTTTACAAATAAGCTTAACACGGATTTTTTCAAGCACCTTTGCGGCAAGAGCAAAAAGCCTACCGTTTTTCTTCAGAGCGTCAAGGCTTTCAAGGCAGAAATAAAGTCCCGTTCTGTTGAGAATAAAATCATCAACCTTGCTTACAACGTCATCAAATTTTTCGCCGTTGTCGGCAAGGGCTTTTATTTTTCTTGCCGTTAGGGTTTCTATACCGGCGGTTGCAAGAGAATTGAAAACATAAATGTTCTTACCCTTTCCAAACTCTTCCTCATAGAGCATTTTACCCTGAAGGGCGCTATTATAGGTACCGCTGAGCTTGTCGGTAATAGTTAAAACATATACGTCATCATAATCGCCCTCATACGCTTCTTTAAAAGCATCAGGTGCAGGGCAGGCAGATTGTGCAATACCGCCGTTTGCCTTCATTCGGGAAATAAAATCCTCCTGCTGAAAATTCTCGTCATCAAGAATACAGTAATCGTTTATTTGAAGTGTAAGAGGAACAACAGTAAGGTTATCCCATTTTTTCATTTCGTCTGTTAAATCACAGCAGCTGTCAACTACTATTTTATAGCTCATAGGCGGCAACCTTTCGGGGTATTTTATTAATATTTATCAACATTATACGCCCTTTTTAATATGTAGTCAATAAAAAAGCAACAGAATTAAGAAATTCAGTTGCTTTTTTATAAAAATACAATTATTCGTTTATAATTTTTCTTGCCTTTGCTATCTGAGCATCAACGCTCTGCTTACTCGGTCCGCCCTCAACAAGTCTGTCGTTTACGCATTTTTCAAGATTGATTGCAGTATAAACATCATCGTCAAACATTTCGCAAACATTTTTGTATTCCTCAATAGGCAGTGTTTCAAGGGTAAGTCCTTTATCAATACATAATGCCACAAGCTCTCCTGTTGCTTTGTAGGCATCCCTGAAAGGCAGTCCCTTTCCCACAAGATAATCTGCGCAATCTGTTGCGTTGATAAATCCATTTGCGGCGGCGTTTCTCATATTATCCTTAAGCACCGTCATTGTGCTGTATCTTATACACATCTCCGAGCCCACGAGAGTAGGCATGATGTCGTATGCCGTCTTGTGCTTTAAAA
>CALYNW010000210.1 GCA_945224895.1 uncultured Clostridia bacterium | reverse complement strand
TAGGGTAACGGTAATAATCCGAACCACGGTTTAGCGTGGCAGATATTGCCGTTACCCTAAGCTTAAAGTATCCCCTTAAAGGAGAGTCAATACCCTTTTTCAAAATTATATCATATTTTTCCAAAATAAAAAGCCTCAAGCCGTAAATCTACAGCCTGAGGCAATTTTAATTTATTTTATTTCTTTACTGCTCTTTGGATTGCTTTTACAATTTCTACGATAGGAATTACGCAGAATGCAAGTCCAAGAGAAATAAAGTATTCTGTAAGGCTGATGTGTGCAAAATCAAATGCCTTTGCAAGGAACGGAACGTAAATAACTATTGTTGACAGGAACAGGCTTAATACCATTGCACCAACAAGATACCAGTTTATCGAGCCCATATTAACGATTGACTGACGGCGTGAACGCATATTAAAGGAATGGAAAATTTCAGACATTGCAAGAGTTAAAAACGCCATTGTCATACCGTTAAGGTGAATTTCATCAGCTGTACCGTGAGCAAGCTGAACACCAAGCTGATTTGTACCAAAGAAGTATGCAACAAGCGTCAATGCAGTTACCATAAGTCCCTGATAAACTACGTCAAAGCCCATACCGCCTGCAAAAATTCCGTCCTTGGAATTTCTCGGCTGACGCTTCATAATGTCCTTTTCGCCCTTTTCAAGACCTAATGCAAGTGCAGGGAAGCAGTCTGTAATAAGATTTATCCACAAAAGATGAACAGGCTCGAAAAGTGTAAAGCCCATAAGGGTTGCAATGAAGATTGAAACAACCTCGGAAAGATTTGAGGAAAGCAGGAACTGAATTGAATTTCTGATGTTGTCATAAATTCTTCTGCCCTCTTCAACGGCTGAAACGATTGTTGCAAAGTTATCGTCAGCAAGCACCATATCCGCAACATTCTTTGTTACGTCAGTACCTGTAATGCCCATACCGACGCCGATATCGGCATTTTTGATTGACGGAGCATCGTTTACACCGTCGCCTGTCATTGCGGTAATCATACCCTTAGCCTTCCAAGCCTTAACAATTCTTACCTTGTGCTCAGGCTGAACACGGGCATAAACCGAATACCTTTCAATATCTCTGTCAAGCTCTTCATCTGAAAGCTTGTTAAGCTCGGAGCCTGTGATAGCACCGCTTGCATCTTCAATAATTCCAAGCTCCTTTGCAATGGCAACTGCCGTATCCTTATGGTCGCCTGTAATCATAATAGGTCTGATGCCCGCTTCACGGCACTCCTTGATTGCATCAACAACCTCAGGTCTTACAGGGTCAATCATACCGGTTAAGCCGATATAGCACAAATCCTTTTCAAGAGCCTCTGCCTCCTCGGACTCAGGCTTATCCTTATATGTTCTCATAGCACAGCAAAGAACACGGAGAGCCTTGTCAGCCATTTCCTTGTTTGAGGCTTCGATTTCTCTGCGCTTTTCGTCAGTCATTGGAACCGGCTTACCGTTTTCATAGTAAGAAGTACAACGTGACAAAACTACGTCAGGTGCACCCTTTGTATACTGAATAAAGCCGTGGTCGGAGCTGTGAACGGTTGACATCATCTTTCTTGATGAGTCAAAGGGAGCCTCCATAACTCTCGGGAAGGATTTTTCCAAATCGTACTTTGGCATACCTAATTTATCGGCATATGCAACAAGTGCCGCCTCTGTCGGCTCACCCTTAACTGTTTTATCCTCCTGAAGCTCTGCATCACAGCAAAGCGCCATTGCGGAGGCAAGAAGCTTTTCGTCGTCGCCTCTGTATTCAACAACAGTCATTTTATTTTGAGTAAGAGTACCTGTTTTATCTGAGCAGATTATCTGAGTACAGCCAAGAGTTTCAACAGCAGTAAGCTGGCGGATAACTGCATTTCGCTTACTCATTTTAGTAACACCGATTGAAAGAACGATTGTTACTACTGCGGCAAGTCCCTCGGGAATTGCGGCTACTGCAAGGGAAACGGCTACCATAAAGGTATCAAGTGTTGAAGCAAAGGTAATGCTTTCACCCACAACAAGACTGCGGATAATATCAAATCCAAAGATAAATACGCAAATACCGAGTACAATTATTGAAAGAATTTTTGAAAGCTGAGCAAGCTTAATCTGAAGCGGAGTCTGTCCCTCCTCAGCAGTTTCAAGTGCGTCTGCAATCTTGCCCATTTCAGTATCCATACCTGTGGCAACAACTACTGCTTTACCGTGACCGTAAACAACGTTTGAGCCCATATAGCACATATTTTTTCTGTCGCCCAAGGGAACATCGTCACTACCCAGCGGGTCAATAATATCCGCCGTCTTATTAACAGGCACCGATTCACCGGTCAAAGCCGCCTCCTCAATCTTCATTGAGGCACAGGAAATTATACGGCAGTCGGCAGGAACACTGTCACCTGCTTCAAGAACTACAACGTCACCGACAACCAAATCCTCGGATTTAATATCAGTGAGCTTTCCGTCACGGATAACCTTAGATGTGGCGGCGGCTATTTCCTGCAGGGCTTCAATCGCCTTTTCTGCCTTGCTTTCCTGATAAACGCCTAAAACCGCATTAATCAAAACAACAATCATAATGATTATTACATCTGCGTAGCCCTCGCCGTCACCGCCGATTGCCGCTGTAACAGCAGAAATTACTGCCGCAACAATAAGAATAATAATCATCGGGTCTGCAAGCTGCTTTAAAAATCTGTGGATAAGAGATTCCTTCTTACCCTCGGCAAGCTTGTTTTTACCGTTTTGCTCAAGCCTTTTTGATGCCTCGGCAGAGGTCAAACCGCTGTCGCCTGTTTTTAGATTTTCCATAACCGATGAAAAATCCTGTAAGTATTCTTTCATAGCAATACTCCTTTTAAATATATTATATAAAACAAAAACCCGTACATAGTATTTCACTATGTACGAGTCTCATTCTTTAAAACTAAACCAGCC
>CALYNW010000209.1 GCA_945224895.1 uncultured Clostridia bacterium | reverse complement strand
TGCAGTTCCGTTTGGAATAGTTGCTCTGTTTAACAGAAAAAAGTACAACGGTCCTATTGTACCCAACAAGCCTATAAAGGCATCAATAGGCTTTGCCTGGATTTGTTGCGGTATGGGCTGCTGTATTGCAGTAAACATGGCAGTAAACTATCTTATTTCATTTTTGAAAACCGCATTTAATATCACTCTTACTCAGGGTGAAAGCCTTGAGCCTGACTCAATATTCGCCTGCGTTATGGAGGTTATTGCTCTTGCTGTAATTCCTGCTCTTTGCGAGGAATTTGCAATGAGATGCTGTTCTCTCCAGCTTTTGAAAAAATACGGAACAGGCTTTGCAGTTCTTGCAGTAAGTATGGTATTCGGTCTGCTTCACGGAAATGTAATTCAGTTCCTTTTTGCTTTTGCCGTAGGCGCTGTTTTGGCTTATGTTACGGTAAAGACTGAAAGTATTATTCCTGCTATCCTTATTCATATGCTCAATAACGGTATGTCTGCCGTACAGGATATTGTTAAATACGCCTTAGGCGAAAAGGCTTCAAGCTATGCTATTGTTGCAATGTTTATACTTTGGATTGTTGCAGGTATCCTTGCCGCTGTTTACCTTTTCTTTAAAAAGGAATTTAAAGGTATTAACGACTCAGGCAAAAGCGTGCTTACAAACGGAGAAAAAATGTCAGCATTTTTATTCCCGGGTATGATTGTTCCGTTTTTCATTCTCCTGTTAATGACTGCTCAGACTGTTTCAATAGGATAAGTAAAATATGGACGAGTATTTTATGAGAAAAGCCCTTGAGCTTGCAAATGAAAGTGCACTTGAGGGCGAAGTGCCTGTGGGCGCAGTTGTTATCAAGGACGGAGAAATCGTCGGTACAGGCAGAAACAGACGTGAAATAGGAAAAAATGCCCTTTATCACGCAGAGCTTGAGGCTATTGATAATGCCTGCAAACGTCTTGGCGGCTGGAGGCTTTGGCAATGTGATTTATTCGTCACCCTTGAGCCATGCCCTATGTGTGCAGGTGCCATTATCAATTCAAGAATAAAAAAAGTTGTATTCGGCGCAAGGGACAGTAAGGCAGGCTCCTTTGGTTCGGTGGCAGATTTTAACGAGCTACCCTACAACCACAAGCCTGAGATTGTATCCGGTGTTCTTGAAAAGGAATGCTCCGAGATACTGAGCCTGTTTTTTGCCGAATTACGGCAGAGAAGAAAAAATACTGTTGACAAATAGAATATTTGATATTATAATTTCATTAACTTAATAAGTCAGGGGTGCTTGGGATTTGAATTCCCTCGCTGAGATTATACCCTTCGAGCCGTACGTTAGCACGAACGGTAAGACGAAGCGTTTTTGTAATTAACCCTGCATTTTATTGCAGGGTATTTTTTTGGCTTATTTTGAATTTTCAGAAAGGAGTATTACATATGGCAGACTCATCTATCAAAGCTACAAGAAGACTTACTGAAACAGCCATTATGCTGGCTCTTGCAGTTGCTCTTTCCTATGTTCAGATTTTCTCACTTCCAATGGGCGGTTCCGTTACTCTGTTCAGTCAGGTTCCGATTATCATAATCGGCTATCGCTACGGTGCTAAATGGGGAATTTCAACAGGCGTAATCTACGGTGTTCTTGAAATGCTTTTGCAGGGACTTGGCAACTTTGCTTATGTAAAGGGCTTCGTTTCATACCTTATTCTCATTCTTGCTGACTATGTTTTGGCATTTATGGTTCTCGGTCTTGGCGGTGCTATGTTCAAAAAGGCAATCAAAAATCAGGCTGTTGCTTTAGGTCTCGGTGCTTTTGTCGGCTCACTGCTTCGTTTCCTTTGCCACTTTATTTCAGGTGTTACAATTTGGGGCGAATATGCAGACGGCTGGAAATCAGTTTGGGCATACAGCGCATGCTATAACGGTTCATATATGGCGGCAGAGGCCGCTATCTCCGTTGATGGCGTAGTTCTTTTAAGCATAGTTCTTGATTTTTCAAGCCCTACACTTATCAGAAAAAAGAGCAAATAAACTCGTAAAATACACAAACACCGTCTGAAATTTCAGACGGTGTTTTAACTTTTTGTATTATTTTGTATGCTCGTCAAGAGTAAGGTAATATGACGGAAGGAAATTATCTCTGAAATATTTTACTTCATCAAGGTCAATATTATCAATAATTTTTTTCTGCGCCTCAAGAGCCCTTTCAAATTCACGGTTTCCCATTCTGTCCTCTTCAATACATTTGACGAGGGCACTTATTTTATCTGCCGCTTTGACCAAAAGCCAAAGCTCCTTGTCCTCCTCATTATGTTCAAAGAAAGGCTTGTAGTCTTCTCTAAAATCCTCGGGAAGCATTGAAAGAAGCCTGTCTCCTGCGATACGCTCAATATCCTTATAAACATTTTTAATATCGTCATTATAATACTTAACGGGAGTAGGCATATCACCGGTGATAACCTCTGTTGTATCGTGGTATAGGGCAAGAACAGCAACTCTTTGAGCATCATAATTTTTGTCGAATTTCTTATTGCCTATAAGTGCTAAGGCATGGGCTATAACTGCAACAGAATGGCTGTGTTCAGCAATATTTTCCTTGGTGGAGTTATTCATAAGCGCCCACCTGTCAATATATTTCATTCTGTTGACCATAGCGAAAAAGCTGTTATTCATTATCCTTCTCCGCCTTTACTGCTTCTATTCCAAGCTCGTCAAGCTGAATATCGTCGATATAATCGGGTGCACCGCTCATAAGCTCGCTTGCATTCTGCACCTTTGGGAATGCAGTAACATCTCTAAGGCTGTCTGCGCCGCAAATAAGCATTGCAAGTCTGTCAAGACCGATACCCATACCGCCGTGTGGAGGTGAAGCATAGTGATAAGCCTCAACAAGGAATCCGAACTTTGCGTCGATTTCCTCCTGCTCCATACCTAAAAGCTCAAACATCT
>CALYNW010000208.1 GCA_945224895.1 uncultured Clostridia bacterium | reverse complement strand
CCTTTTCAAGTCTTTCAAAAAGGCTTGATGATTTTATACATCCGTATTTGATAAACTCGCCCATACCGTCTCTGAATAAATGGGGGCTTAATGTATCAAGTACAAGGGGGTCGATAATAACAAGGCTCGGCTGATGAAAGGCACCGCAGAGATTTTTACCCTGTGGCAAATCAACGGCAGTCTTACCACCTACAGAAGAATCAACCTGAGAAAGCAGAGTTGTAGGTATTTGAACAAATTTTATACCTCTGAGATAAATTGCCGCCGCAAAGCCTGCCATATCTCCGCAAACACCGCCGCCTAAGGCAACCACACCGTCCTCACGGTTAAGTCCCTTTTCAGCCATAAACTCAACCATATCAATAACGTTTGCTGTATTTTTTGAGGACTCTCCTGCTTTGAACACATATGTAAACACTTCGTAGCCCTGTGCCTCAAGTGACGACTTAACCTCATCACCGTATATGGGATACACATTCGTTTCGCTGATAAGCACTGTTTTTTTACAGTTAAGAACTTTTTTCACAAGCTCTCCTGTTTTTTTAAGAAGACCTTTTTCTATTAAAATGTCGTATCCGCCATTAACATTAACCGTTAGTTTTTTCATTAACCGATTTCCTCTTTTATCTTATTACCCTTTTCCATTAAATCGTGAAGCTGGTCGGCATCTTCATTTACAATACAATATTTGAATTTCATCAAATTTGAAACAAGGTCGTCAATTTCACGCACAAGGGGTTCCTTATTATCAATAAAAAGCTCAGTCCACATATCCGCATTAATTCTTGCAACACGGCTTACATCTCTGTAGCTTCCTGCGGAATATCCTGCGTGATAGGGTGCCAAGGGAGAAAGCACATATGAGCAGGCAAGGACATGGGCTATCTGCGACGTAAATGCTATCATTTCATCGTGATGCTCGGGAGTAGTTACAACCGTTCTTGCGAAATTCATTTCCTGTGCAAGTCCCACAAGAGCATCGGTTTTGCTCCTCGGGATATCGTCTGTCGGTGTACAGATAAATGAAGCGTTATCAAAAAGATTGTCAAGAGCCTTGTCATAAACGCTGACTTCTCTTCCTGCCCTAGGATGAGCCCCTATAAAATAAAAATCAAGATTTTCCTTTTCAAGGTCTCTGCAAATTTTTGTCTTAATACCGCAGGAGTCGGAGACTATACTGTGTTTCTTAAAATAATCCTTATTTTCCTTGATAAAAGCAGGGATAGCCTCAGGATAAAAATTTACAAAGGTTATATCGGCTTTCGGCAGAATTTCACAAAGCTCTCCTGTTTCATCAATAACGCCGTCATCAAGTGCACGCTTTGTTACCGATTCGGTTCTGTTCCAGCCGATAATATGATGATTTGTATTTTTTTTCAGGGTTTTTGCAAGGCTGGCACCGATAAGTCCCAAGCCGACTATTAAAACGTTCATTTGTTCACCTTCGGACATAGTTACTTATTTTAATAATAATATATAACTTATAATATGTCAAATGAGAAATTACAAGAATTTAATAATTTTATAAAATTTTTATAAAACAAATATCCCTGTGTTAAATTTTTCATTGATAATAAGGGTAAACAGGTATATAATAACCCTATGAAAAATTATCACACTCATACAACAAGATGCCACCACGCAGTAGGTGACGACAGAGAATATGTTGAAGCGGCAATTAAAGCAGGAATTGAAGAATTAGGATTCTCCGACCATGCACCTATGATTTTCGGAAATAATCATAAATCAACCTTCAGAATGGCACTTTCCGATACGGAGGATTACGTTAATTCAGTTCTTTCGCTTCAAAAGGAATATAAGGATAAAATCAGCATCAAGCTTGGCTTTGAGCTTGAATACTATCCTGTGCTTTTTCAAAAGGAGCTTGAATATTTAAAGACGTTTAACTACGATTATTTAATCTTAGGTCAGCACTATACTGATAATGAATTTGAAAAATCAGCCCATTATTCAGGCAGAGTCACACGAAAGATCAGTATTCTTGACAAATATATAAGCCAGTGCATTGAGGGACTGTCAACAGGTGAATTTGCATATATAGCTCATCCCGATTTAATAAATTATTCAGGTAACAGTGAATTATATATTGCAAAAATGACTTATTTTTGTGAAAAATTAAAGGAGCTTGATGTTCCTCTTGAGTTTAACCTTCTCGGTTTTTCAGACAAAAGAAATTATCCTAACAGCCTGTTTTGGGAAATTGTTTCTGAGGTTGGAAATAAAGTAATCATAGGCTTTGACGCTCACAATCCCACTGCCTTAGAAAATCTGAATACCTATAACAATGCCTTGGAATACCTAAATAAATTAAACATCACTCCGATTGATACAATGAATTTTAAAAAATAGGAGAATAATATGGAATTAGTTAACGGCAGACCTGCATCTAATGATGGCAGGCTTGAAAGAGAAATAAAGGTTTATGACCTGCTTGACAGTCTTAAAATTCCTTTTCAGAGAACCGACCACGAGCCTGCCGATACTATGGAGGCATGCAATAGAATTGATAAAATTTTAGGAACAATAATCTGCAAAAATCTTTTTCTTTGCAACAGGCAAAAAACTGAATTTTATCTTTTGATGATGCCGGGTGACAAACCCTTTAAAACAAAGGATATAACAAAGCAAATCGGTTGCTCACGGCTTTCATTTGCTGACAGCGAATATATGGAGGAATTTTTACATATAAAGCCGGGAGCTGTATCAATAATGGGACTTATGAATGATACCCAAAACCGTGTTCAGCTGCTTATTGACAAGCCTGTTATTGAGGCTGATACAATTGGCTGTCATCCTTGTGTGAATACATCAAGTTTGAAGTTGAAAACTCAGGATGTGCTTGATAAATTCCTTCCCGCCGTTCATCACACGCCGATAATTGTTGATATGCCAAGCTATAACGAATAAACAAAAGGAGCC
>CALYNW010000207.1 GCA_945224895.1 uncultured Clostridia bacterium | reverse complement strand
CATAAATGTAGTTTATGCAGATACTGCACAGTCAGGCGGTGAGAACTGGATTGACGAAGAAATAATCACAGCAGTTAAGGATTTTGTTTATAACGGCGGTGGCTTTATCGGTGTCGGTGAGCCTGCGGCACATCAGTGGCAGGGCAAATTCTTCCAGCTTGACGATATCCTCGGTGTTGAGAAGGAAAACGGCTTTACTCTCAACACCCGCAGATATAATACCGAAGAACACAGAGATCACTTTATACTTGCGGATACAGACGGTGACGTTGACTTTGGTGAAGGCAAAAAGAATATTGTTGCACTTGAAGGCACAACCGTTCTTATCCAAAATGCAACAGAGCTTCCCTTTGCCGTAAGGCACGCAGAAGAGGTACAAATGGCAGTTAAAGAATTCGGCAAGGGCAGAGGCGTATATATCAG
This sequence comes from uncultured Clostridia bacterium, assembly GCA_945224895.1. GTDB lineage: Bacteria > Bacillota > Clostridia > Oscillospirales > Acutalibacteraceae > Eubacterium_R. The sequence continues at coordinate 2,523 of CALYNW010000207.1, read as the reverse complement.
CGGGCTCCCCTACAGCTTTGAAAACAGCCGTGTGCTTTACCGTGCAGTGCTTTGGTCTGCAAATGCGGAAAATGAGCTTAACCGCTGGTTTTCAACAAACTACAATGTTGAGGTTCACGCATATGTTAAAAACGGTAAATACTGTGTTGTAAACAACACATATGAGCCGCAGGATACAACTGTTTACGTAGGTGACGGCAGCAGCTTTGACCTTCACCTTGACGCAAACGAAATTAAATGGTACAGATATAAAAAATAATATGACAATATTAAAAACCGAATTTCAAGTCATTAAAACTTGAAATTCGGTTTGTTTTTTAGGGAATGATCTTTAACCTATTCTTGTATAAAACACATCAAGGACTGTTTGCATAACAGAGTCCTCATCAGGATAAAATGCCGCGTGAACAGTATCCTCAAGAGTCTCATCCTCATAGCTTTTCATTTCGCCTTGAATGGTGTATGTTTCAAAATTTAATGTTCCCTTGGACATTAAAACCGAGGCTAAATATGTTATATCACTGAGGGATAAATTTGTTTGAGAATACTGACTGCCCACATTATAAAGCTGTGAAATCTTGGAAAAATCAGTCATAACGGCAGGCGCCACCTGAGAAAAAAAGGATTCAACATATTGCACCTGTCTGTCAAGACGGTCTAAGGAGGCAGTTATGGTATCGGTATCTCTTGAGCGCACATAGCTTTCAGCCATATCACCCTTAAGAGTTATAACGTCTCCTGTTTTTATTCCATATTTCGGAAAATCATATTTCGACTTTAATACAACACCGCCTATCGAATCATTAAGCGCCGCAATACCGGACAAATCAAGGGCATAGTATTTCTGAATAGTTACATAGTAAAGAACTCGGCTGATTGTATCAACTGCATTCTGACAGCTTAATTCACCGCCGTCACCGTAGGAATAAGCCAAATAAAGCTGATGCACCTCTTCATTTTGAATTTCATCGGTGCCGTCAATGAATGTATCCATTTCAACCATAATATCTCTCGGCAAGGCAATAACCTTAGCCTCGCCTGTTTTTATATCTACGGTTATAACCATCATAGCGTCAGATGCACCTACGAAATCGGTTTCATCGGCAGATAAAAATTCTTCTCTGTCAACGCCTAAAAATGCAACAGAAAAAATATTTTCATTGTACTTATACTTTTTGCCGTTATATTCAATTATCTCCATATAATTGCTGTTTTGGCTAACATCAGGCAGGGCGGTTTTTTTACCCTGAAATTTATAAAATTCAAATGTGCCTACAACAGCGACAGCCGCAACAAGCAGTAATGAAATCAATAACGTAACAATTCTTTTTGCAGCTTTAATTATCCTACTGTTTGCGGTTCTGCCCGAGGTATGTATTCTGCTCATTTAATATCCTCTAAAAAAGGGTTCAAAGTCATTTACCTTGAACCCGGAAACACTTACTTGCTTTTCTTTTTTGCAGTAACAGCGGCAACTGCTCCTAAAGCAGCCGAAGCAGAAATTGCCACAGCGGTTAAATCCGCACCTGTATCGGGAGATTTTCTGTCCTTGTTTATCTTTAATGTTGTTTTTTCAGAATCAACTGCGGTAACTGCATTTGCAACAACATAATTTATATCGTTATTTATTATTCCTATTACAAGCTTGCCGTCGGCATCTGATATAATAACATAGTCAACGCCTTCCTTTAAGCCCAATATCTCCCAGTACTGCAAGGGCTCTTCACCCGAATATGTAAACTCAACCCTTACATTGAAATCCTTTCCCTCACTCGGGTCCACAATTTCATACTTACCGTCAATAGAAGGCTTGCCATTAACCGTTACATCGGCACCAAATTCCTTTGTCGTTGTTTCGACACTGCCGACAAAAGCGGCTGACGCCGTAACACTGATCATACTCAGTGAGCATACAGCAATGATCAGCGAAATAATTACGGAAATAACCTTTTTCAAAGCAATCATCTCTTTTCAAAATAAAGCAAAAATTATTTATATTACAATATCATAAATTATTTTTATTGTCAATAATTCTATTCCTCATCATCAAAAACAATACCGTTTTTGTTTAATGAGTCAGGAGAAGAAGCATCGCCCGAGGCCTCCTCCTCGGAAATACTGTCGCCATATCCGTACTTGCTCCTGTATCGGCTGTAACGAGAATATCCGTACTTTCCATATCCGTACTTGCCGTATGTAATGCTTTCAATTCCTTTTGTTATTCTGTTAATTGCCACTCCTATAACCTCTGCATTAAGATTGTCAAAGGAGGACAATCCGTCACCGATATTTCTGCGGGAGACAACATCCTGTGCGACAACATACAAAATTGCATCGGTATAATCTCCGATTACAGATGCGTCAGACAAATAGCCTGTCGGAGGAGAATCTATTACAACAAATTCAAATATTCTGCTTAGCTCTTTAATAAACTGCTTTGCCTTGTCACCGCTTATCATTTCCGAAGCATTCGGATTCTGTCTCTTATACACATCTGACGCTGCCGACGATCTTACGCGTGTA
>CALYNW010000206.1 GCA_945224895.1 uncultured Clostridia bacterium | reverse complement strand
AGCGGAGAAAATCAGATGACCTTTACCGTTCAGGACAGGTATAAATATAAGCCTGAGCCCAGGTGGAGGGAGTGTATTAAGCCCTTCCTTGACACAATGAAGGCATTTGACGGCAGCTACGTTATAAATTATCTGTCAACTGCCGGCGGACTTAAGGGACCTTATAATAATTCAAAATATATCAATCCTCAGTTTATCGGTTATCCACTTGACAGCAGTAAATATTACGGAACGATTTATATGGATTTCCCCACAAAAGAATTGGTTGAAAAAATTGTATCAACAAACCTGACATAACAAAACAGGACAGTTCAAAATGAACTGTCCTGTTTAATCTTTTTATATAACTATATTTTGGTTATCGTCATATATTACATAGTCGAAATAAAAATCATTTTCATAATCAAGCTCAATGCAGAATAAATTGCAGTAAGGAAATGAAGACACTTTATTTTGCTGTAAAACTGTCTTTTCTCCTGTGTCTATATCTGTTGTAAATATTTCAATGTTTAAATCTGAATATTTTTTATCGTTTTCAGTACAAATATCAACAGCTAAAATATATTGAGATTTGTTATTATCATTACCCTTATATTCAAAATCACCAATGCCTTTTTTTGTTATGGTTTTACCAAAATACTTATAACGATTGCGAAATAGAGGATCATTTTCAAAAATGAATATACCGACTTTGTCTTCATTGTATTGACCAAATATCCCTAAGTATTTTTCTTTGTCTACGATTTTGATATCAGTAAGGCTATTAATGTTTTGTGTTTTGCTTATAGCGTTCAAGGCACTTTGCTCATCTTTTATTTCGACCAATGAATTATGATAAACAGCAAGAGAAATAATTCCGACAACTAACAAAAAGATAGGAGCAATTATAAAAATTTTGTTTTTCATAATTTAGTATTTTACCCCACTAACGTCACAAGATATTTGTCATATTTTTCTGATATGTAATAATCATAATTTACCAAAGAACATATTTCGTTTCCGTTTTTAACAGCGGAAACGATTTTTGACTTTTGGCTTGGATGTAATTTAATATATTCCGAAATGCTATTTTTATTAAAAGTTTGTGTTTCACGAAAAAAATTAGAAGAGTTAGCCGTCAAATCGATAATTTCTTCGCTTGCTTCTGTTTTATCTTCAACAATATATGTGTTTGCATAAGCAGAAATTGTTGGGAAAAACATAATGAGAATTGTCATTATACTAATTAGAAACTTTTTCATAGATATCTCCTGTATAAATTCAGTCGGTTTGTTAAATAGCGGACAGTTAATAGTTTTTTATGAAATATACCACCTCTTTTTTTGCAGTTATTGTTCCTTTATTTAACAATAGCACAAACATTATATATTGTCAACAATATATTTGCAGAAAAAGTATTTACAGAAAAGGTATTATGTGTTAGTATTTATTTAAAGCAAAATAACGGTGGGCTATATGGGACAGAACACAGATAATTTTAAAAGAGGAACAGCAGAGATGCTGGTTTTATATCTGCTTAGCAAAGAGGATTTATACGGTTATCAAATTACTCAGGCTTTTGCCGAAAAAAGTGATGGTGATTACACTATGCTTGAAGGGTCGCTGTATCCAATCCTATATCGATTAACTGAGGCAGGATATATCAGCGATTATACACGGCAAGTAGGTGTACGACGGACGAGAAGATATTATCATCTTGAAGATGCCGGCAGAGAATATTACAGGGAAATACTTGCTGATTATGATTCAGTTACAAAGAGCATAAGCAAAATTCTTGACAGAAAAGAGGACTGCGATAACATATGACAGATAAACAGTTAAATAAAGATATAAAAGGATATATAAGAGAAATCAAGTCATATCTTATTTGCGACCACAAAACCCAAAGAAAGTTTATCAACGATTTTAAAAATGATGTTTATGATTACATAGAAGAAAATTCCGTCAATGGTATAAACAGTGTTCGTGAACATTTCGGCGAAGCAGAGAAAATAGCAAAAGGATTTATTGAGAATGCTGATACGCGCAAAATAAAAAAACGAATGAATATCCGAAATGCCATTACAGCCGCTATAATTATTGCGTTATTTATATGGGCAGTCGGAGTACTTACAGTGGTTGTTGATGATATTTATCATCCGGGATATATTGTTGACGGAATGGAAGAAGGGGTTGTTTATGGAGAAGTTATTGGCGATGAGAAATAAAATGTTAAGGAATGGGCTGTTAAGTTGACAGCTACGTTTAACTATACAGGGAGCTCGGCTACCTGTACAAACGCAACTACGTCTTACACCATATACAACGGCAATTGGAAAGTAACAACAGCTACTTCATCAAAAAGCGGAAGAAAAGCAACAGGTAATTTTACAATAAAAAAATACTCATTGGGTATACCGGTAAAGACAATAAATCGAACACTTACAATTAGTTGCAGTAATACGGGAGTATGTTCGTGATAATAAAATACAAAAACAGGCAGTCCAAATGACTGCCTGTTTTGTTTAGTTATAGGTGTAGTAAAAATAGTTTGCTATGTTTACGGGATTAAGGCGGTAGAAAAATCTGAAAAGCTTTTTCTTTATACCGGATTTTTTAAACTCAATATTGTTTGTACAGGTTATGCTGTAGCTTTTCGGCGGTTTATCAAAGGTAACCGTCCTTTCCTCTCCCTTTGCCAGTGAAAAATAATTGTCACTTGGAATTTCATCACTGTCGATAAACACGTTACTTGCAAAGGTGTCGCTTTTAAGTGTCAGGCTGTTGCCCTCAAGTGATGAAGTGATATTTGCTTTTTTCAAACGGAGCCTTGACGGAGCGGTGAATATTTCAGTTATAACCTCACTGTTAAAGCAAAGCTGAAGCACTGACTGACTGTTTACGCCGATTTCGTCAACTGCCTTACAGCTGTTGGGTGCAAGGGTTATATTATACTGCTTGGTTTTGTCGGGATTATACA
>CALYNW010000205.1 GCA_945224895.1 uncultured Clostridia bacterium | reverse complement strand
CTGCAGCCTTTGTAGCCTCAGCAGTTGTCATAACCTTAAGACCAAGCTCCTCAACGTGCTTCCATGATTTTGAACCCTCATAAAGACCAACGACTACATTAACGCCGCTCTCGTGAAGATTAAGTGCGTGTGCGTGTCCCTGTGAACCAAAACCGATAATGGCAACGGTCTTGCCTGAAAGGACATCAAGATTACAATCTGATTCATAAAACATTCTTGCTTCTGCCATTTTGAATACCCTCCAAAAATTTTAATTTGCAGGTGCAGACGTTGTCTGACTACCTGTTGTTATTTTCTGTGATTTTCATTATATCTTGTATGATGTCTAATGTCAATAGTAAATTTCAAAAAGTTTGAAATTATTTTGAAGATTTCTTAAGGCTGTCAAGGGCGTGAAGAATATGAAGCCTCATTGCCGTCTTCGCTCCGTCGGCATTTCTCTTTTTAATAAATTCCATTATCAGTCTGTCATCATTCATATTATCCTTGCTGATTTCCTCATCCTTAGTCATAACCGCAACACCCTTTCTTATGGCGTTAAAGATAATAGGCATAAACTGTTTAACAAAGGAATTATGAGTTGCATTTGCGATGCTTTCGTGGAATTTTTGCTCCTCAAAGGTTCTGTCCTCACCGCTTAAAATCTTCTTTTCGATTTCCTCACCGTAATAACATATTATATCGATTTCCTCGTCTGTCGCCCTTTGTGCCGCCAAATACGCACAGTCAGGCTCGAACATCAGTCGCATTTCAAACAGGTCGTCAAGTCCCGAAGCTATATCGTTTAAATCGCCCGAATCAATAATTGTTTTTGACGTAACATATGTTCCCTTGCCTCTGCGGATTTCAAGTATGCCGTTTGTAGTCAGCACCTTGATAGCCTCTCTCAGAGTTGAACGGCTGACACCAAGCTCGTTAGAAAGTTCAAGCTCATTAGGCAATTTATCGCCTACGGAAAACCTGTCGCCCTTTTCTATTATTTCCATAATCTGCTGTGCCGTACTGTCAGCAAGCCTTTCGGATTTGCCCATACACTCACCTCTCGTATGTAATAATATCACGCAAGGTATGCAAAAGTCAATAGTTGTCTGACATCTTACAATAAAAAGTTGCTTTTCCCATATGAATATTTGTTCAAAATCATCAATTTGATGTGTTTTGCTTGTAAAATGATATATAATGTTTTATTATATACGTAGAAAAGTTTAGGTTTGGAAGTGGTAATTTGAATAAAGTTACAAAAATGAGATATTATATAGAGTCTCTATGCGTATTTAATTTTGACGAGGACGATATTTTTTCGGCACTGTATGAACTGCTTTGCGATGATGAAGAGGATACGGTTGCACTGCAAAGCAATTTTTTCAGAGAGCTTTCTGCGGCAAAATCTCTTAAATCCCACATCAGTCATTTGATTTTGACAAATGACAATATTTTCACCAAGGCAGCCTGTGCAGGAAAAGCGGGAGAGCTGCCTATCGCAATCATTAATGCCGTGAAATCGGATTTGTCAAAGCTGGAGGAAATTTCATCACTGACGGCACAGGACATCTTAAGCGGTATTGACGACGAAGATGTAAAGGAAATATTGCTTACACTTCCGGGATGGGAGGTTGGCAAGCCCTTGGCTCCTCTTACAACCCATTGGGACAAGCAGTTAGACGAGCTTGCGGCATATTACAAAAAATACGGCTACGGTGTTTATGCAAAGCACGTTGCATTCACCTGGAGAGATGAGGAAATCTGCCCTGTTTCCACTATTGACCCCATAACTCTTGCAGACTTGAAGAATTACGAAAATCAGCGTCAGAGGGTTATTGACAATACCGAGAGCTTTCTTGCAGGACACCCTGCAAATAATGTACTCCTTTACGGTGACAGAGGCACCGGAAAAAGCTCAACAATCCACGCTTTGCTTAATGAGTACAAGGATAAGGGACTGCGTATGATTGAAATACCGAAAAGTGCAGTTGCAGACTTAACTCTGATACGTGAAGAAATTGCAGGCTCTCCGATGAAATTCATTATTTACATTGACGACCTCAGCTTTGATTCAAATGACGATTCCTTCAGCGAATTAAAGGCGGCGCTTGAGGGCAGTCTTTCCGGCAAGCAGGAAAACACCCTTATTTATGCCACATCAAACAGACGTCATCTTATCAGAGAAAGCTTTTCCGACAGGGAGAATGATATCAACAGAAACGATATTATGCAGGAGCAATTAAGCCTTTCAGATAGATTCGGTTTAACAATTACCTTTCTCAATCCAAATAAAAATGAGTATCTTGATATTGTCCAAAAGCTCGCCATTGACAGAGGACTTGACGAAGCAGTGGATATGGAAAAGCTGTTATTTAAGGCTGACCAATGGGCAACAAGACGTGGAGGACGTTCTCCAAGATGTGCAAAGCAGTTTATCGACCACGTTCAAGGCTGTGAGGCAAGAGGCAAGGAATGGTAATTTTTTCACTATTTAACAACGGCATAATTTTCCATTCAAAAAATATTTAAAATTTTTAAAAATTATTCACCAAAATAACAAAAAAATACCAATATAGCGTGTTACAATCATACCATAGCAAAACAACCGCAAAGCAATGCGGCTATTAAATAAAAAGCATACATCTCAATTAAGACGTTAAAAATAAGAAAAGGAGAAATATGAAATGGGAGCAAAAATACTTGTAGTAGACGATGACCGCAACATCTGTGAGCTTTTAAAGCTCTATCTTGAAAATGACGGCTACACCGTTTACGTTGCAAACGACGGTCAAAAGGCAGTCAGTATGTTTCAGACAAAATCACCTGAGCTTGTTCTTCTTGATATAATGCTGCCTAAAATGGACGGCTGGCAGGTTTGCCGTGAAATCAGAAAAACATCAAGCGTACCTATTATAATGCTTACGGCTAAGGGAGAAACCTTTGATAAGGTTCTCGGTCTTGAGCTTGGAGCCGACGACTACGTAACCA
>CALYNW010000204.1 GCA_945224895.1 uncultured Clostridia bacterium | reverse complement strand
TACTATTTTGACGACGGCTACTGGAACGGTAATGTTTGGATGAGCCATCAGTGGTTTGTATGGAAAACAATGCTTGATAACGGTGAGGCTGATTTCGCCTTTGAAATTGCAGGCAGAGCCCTTGATATGTGGAAGGATGAAACAGACTTTACGTATAACACCTACGAGTGCTTCGGAATTGCCACAAAAAGAGGCGGTTGGTTCCATAATTTCGGCGGTCTTTCCGCTCCTATCTGCATTTGGGCAAACTGCTACTACAAGCCTCAGACGGTAACAACAGGCTTTGATATTTGGACCGATTACCAAAGGACCACAGATACCAGTGCCGAGAGTTCCGTTAAGTATTACGGGGATAACGAGAAATATACAATGGTTGTAACTCTTTCCGACAGGTGCGATTATGTGGCTTATCTTGACGGAAAAGAGATTGAATTTTACGAAAGAAACAAAGGCTCCTTAGAATTTACATTTACGTCAGATGTTAAATCGGGAGTGCTTGTGATAAAAGAGAGATAAGCTAAAGGGGGTAAAAAATATGGAAAACAAAATTTACGGTAGTAATAATGAGCCGTTGAAAATTCAGTTTATAACCGATACTCATTATTACTCAAGAAAGGTCGGAACAGAAGGAAAGGCTTACGAAAAGGCGGAGTCAAAGTCACAAAAGGTTATTAAGGATAGTGACCTTGTAATTAAAGCAGGCTTTGATATGCTTCTTGCCGATAAATCAACAGATATTATTGTTCTTGCCGGTGATACAACAAGAGACGGCGAGCTTGATTCTCACAAGGAATTTATTGAAATGCTTCGTGATTTGAAGAAACAGGGCAAGAGAGTTTATGTAATTACCGCTACTCATGATTTCAGAGAAGGCGGTGTAGCCCCCGGCTATGACGGAGATAATGAGATTGATGTTCCTGCTGTTGAGGATAGACATGACCTTTGGGATATGTATTATGAGTTTGGACCTAATGAGGCTATCGCAACCCATCCTCATTCAATGAGCTACGTTGTTCAGCTTGCACCGGGATACCGTCTTTTTGCTCTCAATGACGATACAAATTATAAGCCTGAGGGAGAAAGCGGTTCAGGCTTTTCCGATGACTGTATGAGCTGGATTCTTGAACAGCTTGAGGATGCTAAAAGGAATGACCAATTTGTAATTGCAATGACTCATCACCCAATGATTTCCCCATCACCGTTTTATTCAATTATCGGTAGCGGTGATATGCAGAGAAATCACGAAACAACAAGAGAGATTTTTGCCGATGCAGGCTTGCAGGTTATGCTCACAGGTCATACACATGTTCATAATATCGGCTATATTACAACTGCAAAGGGCAATAGATTTTACGATATTGCAGCAGGCTCAATGATTGGTTGTCCTCCTGTAATGCGTAACATTATCCTTGATCCTAAAAACAACAGGGTTGATGTTGATACAATTATGATTAAGGATGTTCCCGGTCTTGATACAAAGGGAAAGCCATTTGACGAATATATGAAGGGCTTTTTCTTCGGTATGATTGCAGAGGTTATCTGGGCAATGGGAAATGACATTGACCGCCTTGCAGAAATGACGCCTGCATTTTCAATCCCCGGTGAAAAGGTTAAAAAGCTTGCTTGGATTATTAAGCCTGTCGGAAAATTCCTTAACAAGCTTACCTTTAAAAAGATTTGGAGGCTTTGCAAAAAGGAATGCGGACTTAAAAAAGAGGATATCGCAGACATTGCCGATAACAAGGTTGTTGACTTTATCCTTGAGCTTGTGCAGAATCTCTACTGCGGTGATTCTTCATACGGACCTGAAACAAGGGAATATAAGCTCACCTGCGGAATGCTTAATGTTATTGATTCCTTCCTTGATACAATACATCTTAATATCGGTAAGCTTCTTAAAGGTGCAACAAGTGTAAGAGGACTTGTGGAGCCACTCCTTTGGAAAAACTGTGAATTTAAGGATTCAGATGCCGTTCTTCCTCTTTATCCCCTTTATGATGATAATAACCCTGCGCCTAAACGTGAAGAAAAGAAGTTTAACGACCCTGTAAAAAAGAGTAAAAAGGGACCTCTTATCCTTGTAATTTTAATCCTTTTGATAATTCTTCTGCTTGCAGTAGTTGTAGGCTTGGTTGCTTTGGTTGTTTGGGCAGTTGTGGCTATTGTTAAAGCAATAACAGGCTTTGCGATTTTAGGATTAATATTATAACATTTTTCTATTGCAAAATGAACATATTGTTGTTATAATAAATTGTATTTATACATTATTAATATTAAGGAGAAAATTTATGGCAGACGAAAAAAAGAAAATCAGTCTCGGCGGTATTGATAATGCCGCAGAGGAAAAGGGCTCATTCATCAAAACAATATGGCAGCTTGTTAAGTTCCTTGTTGTTTCAGGACTTGTAACAATCATTCAGCTTGTTCTTGCTAATGTTCTTCCGCTTATCTTCGATAGCGTTACAGCTACACTTCCTGCATTCTTACAGGGTATCTTCCAGCCTGATTTCATTTTTGATGCAGCTACACCAAAGGGACAGGAGCAGATTGCCAAGTATGTTGTTGACGGCGTAGTAACTTGGGGTTATCTTCTTCCTTTCTTCCTTTCAAACCTCATTGCTAACATCTACGGCTTCTATCAGAACAAAAAGACTACGTTTAAGTCAGATGCACCTTGGTATAATTTCGCAATTTATATTGTACTTATGATTGCTCTTATCCTGTTCTCAACATGGTTCCAGGGCTGGTTAGTAGGTATTATTGCAAAGGCTCCATGGGCTTGGCTCAATGGTCTTGCAAGAACAATCGCAGGCTTGGCAGCAGGCTTTGTTCAGATGGTAGTTCTCTTCCCGATGGAGAAATTTGTACTTCTCAAGGAAAAGAAGCCTGCAGACGAAGAAAAGGCTGCATAATCTCTGTAAAGCACAAAGGACTGTATTCATTTGGATACAGTCCTTTTTTTATGCAATAAATCAGGCAGGCT
>CALYNW010000203.1 GCA_945224895.1 uncultured Clostridia bacterium | reverse complement strand
CCCGCAAGTTTATTTTTCAAGCATAAGCCGGGATCAGACCTCATGCATAGACTCGTGGGCTCGGAGAGGGTTATAAGAGACAGGGCTTACATAGGCAGGAGCAACACCAAGGAAACACGCAGAGAAGCAGAGGAAGCAACAAAGCTTATCTTCGCAAACATTGAAACAGCTTACAATAACGGAAAGGATTTAGAGGCAAGAGGAAATATGCTTAAGGGCTCATTCCTTGCAGGTCGTGCATTTACCCACGCTTATGTAGGTTATGTTCACGCTATTGCTCATAATTTGGGCGGTCTGTACGGAACACCTCACGGTCTTGCAAATGCAGTTATTCTGCCATATGTTCTTGACTATTATGCAGATGCTGCTTATCCTCAGCTTGCAAAGCTTGCTGATATTGTAGGCGTAGGAAAGGGACTTGATACAGCAGGTAAGGGCAGAGCCTTTATTGACGCTATCAGAGCTCTTAACAGAAATATGAACATTCCCGAAAAGTTTGATTTCATCAAGGAGGAGGATATTCCTACTCTTGTTGAAAGAGCTTTGAAGGAGGGTAATCCGCTTTACCCTGTTCCGAAAATTATGAATGAAAAGGACTGCGAAGCTGTTATTCGCTCCTTTATGGCATAATATTTTAAAAAAGAAGCCTCGGACATTTGAGATTCAAGTGTCTGAGGCTTTTGTTATTTTATACTGTTTATTGCATTAAGAACTCTTTTTTTGTCTGCCGACCAAAGAGGTGCTATCAGATCCTTTTTTGCACCGTCACCTGTCAGTCGGTGAATAACAATATTATCAGGTATAATTTCAAGGCAGTCTTTAATCAAATCAATGTATTCGTCAAATTCAAGGACATTGAATTTTCCGTCAAGGTAATCCCTTTCCAAATCGGTATTTTTGAGCACGTGGAGAAGCTGTAGCTTTATTCCGTCTATACGGCTTTGGCAGACATATTTTACCGTTTCAAGCATATCTGCTTTTGTTTCATTCGGCAGTCCCAAAATCACGTGAACAACTACATTTACGCCTATGCCTTTTAAATCCTTTACGGCTTTGTCGTAAATGTCAAGGGTATAGCCACGTCTTATATATTCGGCAGTTTTTTCGTGGATTGTTTGAAGTCCAAGCTCAACGAAAACAGGCTTAATTTTATTAATTTCATCAAGAAGATTAATGACATCTTCATCAAGGCAGTCAGGTCTTGTGGCGATAGATAAAGCCACAATATCCTTATGGTTTAGTGCCTCATAATACTTTTCTCTCAGAATATTTACAGGTGCATAGGTATTTGTATAAGCCTGAAAATATGCAATATATTTTCCGCTTTTAATTTTTGATGAAACAAGCTCCTTACCCTTTTCAATCTGCTGTGTAATTGTTAGCCTACTGCTTTGGGCAAAATCACCGCTTCCCCCTGCCGAGCAGAAAATACAGCCTTGTGTTCCGATAGTGCCGTCTCTGTTAGGGCAGGTAAAGCCTGCGTCAAGGCTGATTTTATACACCTTACAGCCGAAGGTGTCCTTTAAATAATTATTCAGACTGTAATATTTCATAAAAATCCCTTAAGCTGTTTTCATTTCCGCAGACTAAAGAATCAATCCTGTCTGCACTGATTTCCTTTTTATCAAAGGTTAAAGCAGTTCCCCCTGCTTCACTGAGAATTACAGAAGCCGCCGCCCAGTCCCAAGGGCGTAAAATCATTTCATAATAAAGGTCAGCCTTTCCTGACGCAACATAGCAAATATCAAGTGCCGCAGAGCCGGAACGTCTAACCTCAATGGCTTTATAAAATATCCTTTCCGTCAGCTCAAAGGTCTTATGGGCAAGCTCGTGTTCATAAGGACAGGTGCCGAAAAGCACAAGACTTTTATTAATACCGCAGTCAGAAACGTGAATTCTCTTACCGTTAAGATACGCACCCTTGCCTTTTTCAGCATAGAACATATTGTTCATATCAGGGTCAAGAACTGCTCCCGCAATAAGCTCCCTATCCTTAGCAAGACCAACGCTTATTGCACTATGGCAAAAGCCTTTAATAAAATTAGTTGTACCATCGATAGGGTCAATAATAAAGCAGTAGCCGTCTGTGAGTGATTTATTATCGTCGCCCTCCTCACCTAAAAATGTACAATCGGGTATCAGCTTTTTTAACTCTGAAAATAAAAAATCCTGTATCATTTTATCATACTTAGTTACAAGATTAACATTTGAGCCTTTATCCTCAATGCCTAAATCGTCATTGGCACTTTTATAAATCTCCCCTGCTCTTTTTACAATTTCAACTATTTCCTCTATCATAAGTTCAGGTCCCTTCACATTTTGATTTATTATATCATTTTAGCTTTATAAGTTAAAGAGATTACTGTAATTTTCTTTAATATTTATGTTGACTTAAACCCTATGGTAGTTTAATATTATTATGTTATAAAATATTTCATATGAATAGTATGTATAATAAATTCGGAAGTGATTAAGTGAGAGTATTTTTAAGCTGTCTTGTATGCAGGATTGTTACCTTTATTTTGCAGAAGCTTGGCAGAGGTGCCACATCAATGCCGGGTAAGGTTGCACTTAAGGTAAAGAGAAATGTCCTTAAGGACCTGTCAAAGGATACAAAGGTTATTATAGTTACAGGAACTAACGGAAAAACCACCTCCTGCAGAATTATTGAGGAAGGACTCCGGGAGGCTGGAAAATCATATTTTATAAATAAATCAGGTGCAAATCTGATTACAGGTGTTACAGCTTCATTTATTATGAATTCCACCGTCACGGGAAAATGCAAAAAGGATTATGCAATAATTGAATGTGACGAAAACGCATTTAAAGAGGTTTCAAGATACATCAGAGCAGATGTTATTCTTGTTACCAACGTATTTCGTGACCAGCTTGACAGATACGGTGAAGTAACACATACCTTAAACGCAATCAAGGAATCGGTTAAAAACCTGCCTAACGCTGTTGTATGCCTTGATGCTGACTGCTC
>CALYNW010000202.1 GCA_945224895.1 uncultured Clostridia bacterium | reverse complement strand
ACACGCGTAAGATCGTCGGCAGCGTCAGATGTGTATAAGAGACAGTGTCAGAACAGGTCTTGACGGACTTAAGCTCTATCTTATTCCTGATTTTTCGGGTATAACGCTTAAAGAATTTTTTGTAATTATTATGGACGCTATGGGGCAGCTTTTCTTCTCAATCAGCGTTGCAATGGGCATAATGGTAACCTACGGCTCATATGTTAATGATGATACAAATTTAATGAAATCCATTAATCAGATAGAGATTTTTGATACACTTGTTGCATTCCTTGCAGGACTTATGATAGTTCCGTCGGTATTCGTATTTATGGGCAAGGACGGTATGTCGGCAGGTCCCGGACTTATGTTTGTATCTTTACCGAAAATCTTTAAGCATATGGGAACTGTAGGAACGGTTATCGGTGTTCTTTTCTTCCTTATGGTAATTTTTGCTGCAGTAACCTCCTCTGTTTCCGTTATGGAAGCGATAGTTTCAAGCATTATGGACAGATTTAAGATTTCAAGAAAAAAAGGTGCCGTAATTGTTTTGATATATGCTTTAGTTGTGGGAATCATAGTTTGTCTCGGATATAATAAGCTTTACTTTGAGCTTAAGCTTCCAAACGGCTCTGTAGGTCAGATACTTGATGTTCTTGATTATCTCAGCAACAGTATTCTTATGCCACTTGTAGCCTTGATTACCTGCATAATGATAGGCTATGCCGCAAAGCCGAAAACAATTATTGACGAGGTTACCAAAAACGGAGAAAAATTCACAAGAAAGGGTATATATGTTTTGATGATAAAATTTGTTGCCCCTGTTCTTATCTTTGTTCTTTTGCTTCAGGCAGTAGGTATTTTCGGTTAAAAATATAAATATTTACTTGCCCTTTTATGACTGTAAGTGTAAAATAGCAGGGAAATAAAGAGAGGTATTCGTAATATGATTTATAATAATGTTCTTGAAGCCATAGGTCATACTCCTATGGTAAGACTTAACAGAATGGTTGACGACGATTCCGCTCAAATTCTTGTAAAATTTGAGGGACTTAATGTGGGCGGTTCAATTAAAACAAGAACGGCTTACAATATGATTTGTGATGCCGAAAATAAAGGACTTATAAAAGAGGATACAATTATTGTTGAGCCTACAAGCGGAAATCAGGGAATAGGTCTGGCACTTGTGGGCGCCGTTAAGGGCTATGAAACCGTAATTATTATGCCTGACTCCGTAAGCATCGAAAGGCGAAGACTTGTTGAGCATTACGGCGCTAAGGTTATTACTATTCACGACAGTGGAAATATCGGCGACTGTATTGAGAAATGTGTAAATACTGCCATAAAAATGAGGGAGGAAAACCCCAGAGTTTACATACCTCAGCAGTTTGAAAATCCCGCAAATCCCATGGTACACAGGCACCATACCGCCCTTGAAATTCTTGAGCAGGTGGCAGGACCTATTGACGGATTTTGCTCGGGAATCGGTACAGGCGGTACTATTACCGGTATTGGAGAGGTGCTCAAGGCACAGAATCCGAATATTACAATTTGGGCGGTTGAGCCTGAAAACGCCGCTATCCTTGCAGGAGGAACAGTAGGCACTCATAATCAAATGGGTATCGGTGACGGCGTAATTCCCGATATACTTAATCAGAAAATCTATGAGGATATTTGTATCATCACCGACGAGGAGGCTATACAGACCTCAAAGGACCTTGCAAGGCTTGAGGGCTTGATGTGCGGAATCAGCAGCGGAACAAATGTTGCTGCCGCAAAAAAGCTTGCCAAAAGGCTTGGTAAGGGCAAGACTGTAGTTACCGTTCTTCCCGATACGGCGGAGAGATATTTTTCAACACCTCTTTTTGAAAATGACTGAGGATTGACTGATGATTTTACGAACACCCGAGTATTATGAAAATTTTAAGTGTATAGCAGGGGAGTGCCCCGATTCCTGCTGTCAGGGTTGGGAGGTTGACGCAGACGCCGACTCTCTTGCTTATTACAAGACCATCAGCGGTGATATAAGAAAACGTATAGATTCCGTTCTTGATAAGGACGAATTCGGCAATACAATTTTTCGCCTTGCGGAAAAAAAGCGTTGTCCTTTTCTAAACGCTGAAAACCTATGCGATATGCACATAGCAATCGGTGGGAAGCATACTCCCTATACCTGCCGTATGTTTCCGAGATTTATAAATGATTTCGGAAATGTAAGAGAAATGGGAATTTCCTTCTCCTGTCCCGTTGCATCGGATATGATGTTTAATGAAAAAGAGCCGATAGCCTTTTGCGATGAGCAAAACGATTTACCGCCTCAGCTAAACGATATTGACGCACAGACATATTATTATATGCTAAAGGCAAGAAGGGAAGCCTATAAAATTGTTCAGGACAGAAGCGTTCCCATTAAAGAAAGAATGGTAAGGCTTCTTGATTTTGCAGTTGAGCTTCAGGAGGATTTGGACGATTATCCCCAGCCTTGTGATGATATTGATTTTTTTGATGTTTTCAGAAATCCTGAGCTGATTAATCCCGAGTGGACTCAAAGGGTTGATAACGGAAAATACAATCCTGTTTCAAATGAGATTTTCAGCGAAAATATTGCAGTGTATTTTATCTTCAGATATTTTATGACGGCAGTATTTGATTATGATGCTTTGTCAAAGGTGAAAATGGCAGTGATAGGAGTATTGATTCCTGCCTGCTTTGGAAATGATAGCTGGACTATGCACCTTTGGAGCAAGGAAACGGAGCATTCCCAGTACAATATGGATAGGTATAAATTGCTTTTGAGAACTGCAAAATGCCTTTCAACCGAAAATCTAAAAAAACTAATATCTCTATAAAAAATAAGACCTCTGTATGAAAATCAGAGGTCTTCAGACTGTCGATAAAGTGGTCTGAACCACGCCAAAGTGCGTGAAGAATAAAAATTACTCGTAGGGGCTTGCACTGCAAGCCCGCTTTATTTTTTCAGCGACTTAAAAATTTGAAAAGCGGCATAA
>CALYNW010000201.1 GCA_945224895.1 uncultured Clostridia bacterium | reverse complement strand
AAAATTTCGGAAAGAGACTACGGCAAGTTGAGAAGTATAAAAACCTGGCGTCAAATACAATTATATTTGCAATAGGCACATTTTCGCCAAAGGCTTTGTCATTTTTGCTGATGCCCTTTGTTACACGAATGCTGACAACAGCGGATTACGGTGTGGCAGACCTTATTCAGCAGACGGTAAATGTGCTTATTCCCATTGTCACCCTACAGGTAAACAGTGCAGCTTTGCGCTTTTCCCTTGACAACGCTACAGATAAACGGGACGTTTTTACTGTAGGAGTGCGAACTACACTTGCGGGCTTTGCAGTATTTTTACTTTTTGCTTATCCGATAAGCTTTATAAAAATTAACGATTTCAGGCTTGGAGATTATATTCTTCTTGTTATACTTTTTGTCCTTGTTTCTGGCTTTAGACAGCTTTGCCAGCAGTTTGTAAGAGGAAGCGGACACGTAAAGACCTTTGCTATTGACGGTATTATCGCAACGGCAACAACCCTTTTGTTCACATTCCTGTTCCTTGCTGTATTTAAGTGGGGAATTACAGGCTATATTCTTGCAATAATCGCATCAGATGCCTGCTCGGTAATATTCTTTACAGTTACAACAAAGCTTTATAATTTCGTTAAGCCCAGAGGGCTAACAAAGGGCATAACCGGGCAGATGCTAAAATACTGTGTTCCTCTTATTCCTACCGTAATTCTTTGGTGGATAATAAACGTTTCAGACAGATATATGGTAACCTATTTTATAGGCTCCTCTGCAAACGGTCTTTATACTGCCGCATCAAAAATACCGAATTTTGTAATATTGTTTTCACAAATATTTATTGATGCTTGGCAGCTGTCGGCAGTTGATGAGTATGACAGCGAGGGCAGAGCCGAATTTTTCACAAAGGTATTTCGTGTTTACAGCGGCGGTGTTTTTGCCGTTGCTTCGGCACTTATACTGTTTTGTCAAATATTTACGAAGATTCTTGTGGCGCCGTCATATTATGACTCGTGGAAGTATGTTCCCATTCTTATTATAGCCACAACATATTCCTGTATAGTTAATTTTATGGCGTCGGTTTATATGGCGGAGAAAAAGTCTGTAATGTCCCTTATTACCGCTATGTCGGGAGCCGTAACAAATATTGTTCTTAACCTTATTCTTATACCAAGGCTGGGTGCAAACGGTGCCGCTATTGCTACTGTTTGCGCATTCCTAATGGTATTTGTAACAAGGGGAACAAATATCAGAAAATATACTAAAATCGACTATAAGCTTCCATTGATGCTTGCAGAAACCTTGTTCCTTGCAGTTCAAAGCGGTTTGATGCTTTATCTTCAGAAGGGAGTGCTCCTATACGTTCTTGAGGTTGTATTGCTTTGCTTGATGATTCTTGTAAACATAAAGCCAATTAAGGAGCTTTGTACCCTTGTTTTCGGCAGGTTCCTGAAAAAACGTAAAGGTCAGTGATATAAATATGTTATGTTGCTATTGCCAAATCCTGTATTTTAGTGTATAATGAACAAAAGAATTTAAAATAATGATTGAATTAAATATATTTTTTGGAGGAAATGTATGAAAAAGATGACAGTATCTCAGGCTAAGAAAGCTATAGATGATAAGCTCAGCCATTTCTTCGGTGTTGACCCGAAAACGGCTACCGATGAGCAGTATTATAAAGCGGTTGCAATGATTGTCCGTGATATACTTTCTGAAATGACAAGTGATTTCCGTCACGAAGCAAATAATCAGGATTCCAAGCAGGTTTATTATCTCTGTATGGAATTTCTTATGGGACGTTCACTTAAGAACAATCTTTATAACCTTGAATTGACAGATACCTTTAAAGAGGCTCTTGCAGGCTTTGACGTTAAGCTTGATAATCTCTATGAGCTTGAGCCTGATGCAGGTCTCGGTAACGGTGGTTTGGGAAGACTTGCCGCCTGCTATCTTGACGGACTTGCAACCGACGGCTTTCAGGCTATGGGCTATTCTATCAGATATGAGGCAGGTATTTTCAAGCAAAAGCTTGTAGACGGCTGGCAGACGGAGCTTCCCGATTTCTGGCTCCCCGGCGGAGAGGTTTGGCTTGTTCCCAGAGAGGAAAGAGCACAGGAGGTTAAGTTTGAAGGCTGGATTGAAGAAAGCTGGGACGGTGATTACCACCACGTAGAATACAGAGATTGCAATACTGTTACTGCAATCCCTTACGATATGTATGTTTCGGGTAAGGGGAAGGGCGTTGCAAGGCTTCGTCTTTGGGCGGCAAGAAAGCCTGACCTTGATATGGGACTTTTCAATTCAGGCTCATATATTAAGGCTATGGAGCGTTCGGCTATGGCTGAGGCTATTTCAAAGGTGCTTTATCCTGCCGATAATACCCCTGAGGGTAAATCTCTCAGACTTCGTCAGCAGTATTTCCTTGTTTCTGCGTCTATTCAGGATATAATCAGACGTCACCTTACTAAGTACAACACTCTTGACAATCTTCCCGATAAGGTTGCAATTCATATTAACGATACCCACCCGACTATGGCTATCCCCGAGCTTATGAGAATTATGCTTGATGAATGCGGCTATGACTGGGATTCGGCTTGGAGCATTGTTACAAGAACTGTTGCTTACACTAACCATACGGTTATGAAGGAGGCTCTTGAATGCTGGAGCGAGGACCTTTACAAGAGACTTCTTCCACGTATTTATGAGATTACAAAGGAGATTGACAACCGCTTCCGTGCATATGTATGGGGCGCAACCCAGGATGCAGGCAAGGTTGAGAGAATGGCAATTTTCTCAGGCGGTGTTGTAAGAATGGCTAATCTCTGTGTTGCAGGCTCACATTCGGTTAACGGTGTTTCTGCACTCCATTCCGAAATTCTTAAGGATACTGTTTTCCACGATTTCTATACAATCACTCCCGATAAGTTTAAAAATGTGACAAACGGTATTGCCGTTAGAAGATGGATTTGTCCGGCTAACCCTGAGCTTACAGGCTTTATTAC
>CALYNW010000200.1 GCA_945224895.1 uncultured Clostridia bacterium | reverse complement strand
TACACGCGTAAGATCGTCGGCAGCGTCAGATGTGTATAAGAGACAGGCTGACAGCAGTTTTCAAATCTGCAATTTCTTCAAGGGTGGGGTCAAGGGGTGTTACAAACGCAGAAACAACTACTCTCGTAAAGCTTTCGTTAACGCTTTTACTTTCTACCGTCATTCTAAATTCATTTATCTTATTCATTTTCAATCTCCTTTATATCTGCTATTCTGCCAAGTCCTGCCATTTCCATAATTTTTCTTGTTTGATTGCTGACGTTTTTTACCTCAAGGTTGCTTTTAGAATTTATGCTTTGAAGAAGCCTGTATCTGCCCATAACAAGACCTATTCCCGATGAGTCCATAAAGGTGACATTTCTGAAATCTATAATAAGATGCTCAGGCTTTTTATAGCTTATTACACTGTCAATTTTCTCTCTGACGTCAGCGGCGGTATGGTGGTCAATCTCGCCTATCAGATAGGCTATTACTACTGTACCGCTTGCCTCAATGGTTACGTTCATAGCTTTCACTCCAAATAAAAAATACCAATCTGCTAAAATATTAACAGATTGGTACTGAATAATTTATCGTATTTTGTTATCTAAATAATTCTTTTCTGACATCTCTTGCGAGATAAAATGAACCGCAGACTAACAGGAAGTCATATTCCTTTACTTTTATTGCCTGCAGGGGATTTGATATTGCCATTACATTAGGGCAATATTTTTCGGCAATAGATTTTAATTCTTCGGCAGAAACTGCCCTGTCGTTTGACGGTTTAGTTGTAATAATACGCTGACAATGAGGAGCAATAATTTTTAAATAGGAGTCAATGTCCTTATCCCTCATCATTCCGATAACCGCCGTAATGTCTCTGTCAGGTAAATTTTTTTCTAATGCTAAAGCACCGTCGGTATTATGGGCACCGTCAAGCATTATGCTTTCGGAAATATATTCACATCTTGCAGGAGGATTAAAATTACTGATGCTGTCATCAAATCCTAAAAATTTCAAGGCAGTTTTAACTGTTTCTATATCATTATCATAATAATTTCCCTTGTCGGGTACTTCAATAAGCTTTGCTCCGACATCATTACACCTTTGACGGAAAATATGGGCGCTTTTAGGATTAGGATAAAGGACTGCCGTTCCGTTTTCTTTAATGATTCCTGCTTTTTCCTGAGCAATTTTCTCAAGGGTATCGCCCAGAAAATTTGTATGATCAAGAGAAACAGATGTAATTATTGAAAGTATAGGGGTAGGTATTGCATTAGTGCTGTCACCTGCTCCGCCCATACCGCATTCAATTACTGCATAGTCTACATTCATATCATAAAAATACTTAAATGCAACTGCTGTCACAGTTTCAAATTCTGTAGCATCAACGTCTCCGTATTCTCCTACATATTTTGTAAAGGCTTCCTCGCTGATAAATTCGCCGTTAATTTGAATCTGCTCTCTGTAATCAACAACCCAAGGGGAAGTAAAAAGTCCAACCTTAAAGCCTTGATTTTCCAAGCTTTTTGCTAGAACAGAACAAACTGTACCTTTACCGTTTGTGCCTGCTACGTGAATTATTTTAAGCTTATTTTGAGGATTTTCCATTTTTTCAAGCAAGGCATAAATACGCTCAAGCCCCGGCTTAATGCCGAGGCTTTGCTTATTTTTCATAACCTTTAGGGCTTCTGAGTAAGTCATTTATTTACCGAGATTTTCAATAGAATTTTTGATGTTTGCTATTTTTTCTTCAAGCTTTGAGGCGTCCGCTCTGTTCTGCTCAACAACCTTTTCAGGTGCCTTATTAACAAAGCCCGGATTTGACAGCTTTTTGTTGATAAAATCAAGCTTATCCTGACACTGTGCAAGCTCCTTTTCAAGACGCTTTCTTTCAGCCTCAAAATCTACAAGGTCGCCAAGGGGAATATAAATCTTTGCATCATCTGTTATGATTGTAACAGTATTACCCAACTCACCGATAGACTTATCAATAACAACCTCGTTTGCAGATGCAAGACGCTTGATAAATTCAGAACCGTTTGAGAAAATTTCTTCATCATTTGTTTCAACGTAAACAGTTGCTTTCTTGCTTGGAGGAATGTTCATTTCCGAACGTCTGTTTCTAATACCTCTGATTGCAGACATAATCTTCTCCATCTTTGCTTCATCCTCTGCAAAGGAAACAAATTCATCATATTTAACCCACTTGGAAACCATAATTGATTCATCATTATGAGGGATTGCCTGATATATTTCCTCGGTTATAAACGGCATAAACGGATGAAGCAGTTTAAGAATATCTGTAAGAACGTATACAAGAACTGCTCTTACATTATCCTTAGCCTGTTCATCATCACCCTGAAGTCTGATTTTTGCAATTTCAATATACCAGTCGCAGAAAATATCCCAAATGAAATCATACAATTTCTGAACTGCAATACCAAGCTCGTATTTATCAAGGTTATCGGTTACATCCTTCGCAAGTGTGTTAACCTTTGAAATTACCCACTTGTCCTCAATGAGAAGATTTTCAGGCAGTCCGTCATACTTATAATCCTCGCCGAGATACATAAGAACAAATCTTGCCGCATTCCAAAGCTTGTTGGCAAAGTTACGGGATGCCATAACCTTATCGTCGGAAAAACGCATATCATTTCCCGGTGAATTTCCTGTTGCAAGGGTAAATCTCAAAGCATCTGCACCGTACTCATCAATAATCTCCAGCGGGTCAATACCGTTTCCGAGAGATTTTGACATTATTCTGCCCTGAGCATCACGAACAAGTCCGTGAATGAGAACAGTATCAAATGGTGCCTTATCTGTATAAGCAAGACCTGAGAAAATCATACGGCTTACCCAAAAGCCGATAATATCATAGCCTGTTACAAGAGTATTTGTCGGGTAATAATGCTTTAAATCCTCTGTTTCATCAGGCCAACCGAGAGTTGAAAAGGGCCAAAGTGCTGATGAAAACCAAGTATCAAGAGTATCAGGGTCCTGCTTAATATTTTTACTGCCGC
>CALYNW010000199.1 GCA_945224895.1 uncultured Clostridia bacterium | reverse complement strand
CCTGCGGCATCCTGCTCCCAAAGCAGGCACTCTAGCCAAACTGAGTTACACCTCGTTATATGTAAAGCCCTTGCGGGCGATACGTTTTTTATAATGCTTGAACATTTTAATATATAATTACAGATTTGTCAAGCATTTTTTCATTTTATTAAATCTTTAATAACCTCGCCTGCTATAATCAGCCCTGCCACTGAAGGAACAAAGGCTATGCTTCCGGGTATCTGACGTCTGCCTGAAGCAGTCTCGTCACTTTCATTAGGTGTTATAGGAGGCTCCTTTGAATAAACCACCTTAAGATGATTTATTCCCCTTTTTCTTAATTCATACCTCATTACTCTTGCAAGAGGGCATACTGATGTTTTGCTGATATCGGCAACCTCAAAGGCAGTGGCGTCAAGCTTATTTCCTGCACCCATAGAGCTGATAATCGGTGTGCCTGATGCCTTTGCTTGCAAAGCAAGCTCTATTTTACCCTTAACAGTATCAATGGCATCAACCACATAATCATAATTTGAAAAATCAAATTCACCTGCTGTTTCGGGAGTGTAAAAGGTTTTATATGCTTTTACATTGCAGTTGGGGTTGATGTCCTTTATCCTATCCGAAAGAACATCAACCTTATATTTTCCCACCGTACTGTGCAGGGCAATAATCTGCCTGTTAAGATTTGTAAGAGAAACGGTATCGTTATCAATAATATCAATACTGCCGATACCGCTTCTCACAAGTGCCTCAACAGTATAACCGCCTACACCGCCTACGCCGAAAACGGCAACACGTGATTTTGATAATTTTTCAACTGCTTCTTCACCAAGCAAAAGCTCTGTTCTCGAAAACTGATTTGGCATAATCCTACCTACTGACTAAATATAATATTCATCGGCGGCAAGAGATTTGCCGTTATCAATAATATCCTGTAAGGTTATTGAATCGAGATACTCGGTTATAACGCCATAAAGCCCCTGCCATACAGAAAGAGTTATACAGGAATCTGCTCTGTCACACAAATTCACTTCATCATCAAGGCAGGAAACAGGTGCAAGGCTACCCTCTGTTATTCTCAGAACATCGCCTACTGTATAGCTGTCGGGAGATTTTGCAAGCATATAACCACCCTGATATCCTCTTGTGGTACGAAGTACTCCTGATTTATTAAGCAATGGCACAATTTGCTCAAGATATTTTTTTGAAATACCCTGACGGCTTGCAATATCCTTCAAGGCAACTACACCCTCGTTCTGATGCTCCGCAAGGTCTATCATCATTCTAAGTGCATATCTGCCCTTTGTTGAAATTTTCATACCTATCACTCCTAAAGCCTAATTATACCATAGGTTTTATAAGTATTCAAGAGTGAAACAAAACCTACACTATTCTTTTTATTCCCGTTTTGATATTAAATGTAAGGTTGCCATTCTCACCGTTTAAGGAATAATCAATGGAAATGTCGTTATTTATATCAATGGAGGCTGACAGAATTTTTGCCTTCGGTCTTGTGACTGTCTCGGTAAAAATCTGTTTTTGCTTTGCGTCGTATTCTGCAACGTCGTCGGAAACAAAGAGAAGATTTCCGCAAAGACTGTTGACCTCGGCAATAATTTCTCTCTGAGAAAGAGGCATTTTCAAATTGCTTTCACGAAGGAGGAAAACGTCAGGGTCGTTGAGGAATGCCCTACCGTCAAGATGACGGCGGAAAACTGTATTAAGAAGCGTATTCTGAGTTGAAACGTCCTCTCTTGAAAACGGCTTTTTATCCCAATCGAGTCCCACATCTGCACCGATTCTGCAAAAATCAACCTTGCCGAAGGCAGGTGCAAGCGGTACACCGCAGCCGAGAATTATTTTATCGCCGCAAACCTCACGGAGTAAATCCATAGCGTCACACATAATTTCGCCTCTGCTTTTTCCGTGAATGGGAATAATACAGCAGGCATAAAGGAAATCGAGCTTAACCATATCGTAGCCCCAAACATTGAGCACTGTATCAAACACATTTCTGATATATTCTCTTGCCTCATCATTATAAATATCAAGAGCAAAAAATCCGCCCCAGTTATGAGAGGCATAATGAATTCTACCCTTTTCATCGTGAACAAGCCAATCTCTATGCTCTTTAAACACATATGATTTCGGTGTTACCGCAAAGGGAGCAAGCCACAGACCTGCAAGCATATTATTTGAATGAATTTCGTCAGCTATGGCCTTCATACCTGTAGGGAATTTCTTTTCGTCCGGATAGAGCCAGTCGCCTACTGTTCTTTCATAGCCGTCATCAATCTGGAAGATATCAACCTTTGTATCGAGCTTTGAAATTGAGTCAAGGTCACGTCTGACAATATCCTCGGTAACACCTGTGTAATAGTTATACCAGGTAGTGTATCCACAGCTACGCTTAACCTTTGGCTTATCAATATTCATAAGCTCAAAATATTTGTCAAAGGCATTATCATATTCGCCGTCAATAATTGCAAGGGAAAGGACCTCTTTCTCCCCGTCAAACCAAACGCCCTCCAAGTCCTTTTCAATATTTACGGTAGACTCGTTTGTATCAAATGTAATAATGGTATAGCCTGCTCTTTCGGAAAGGGAGCCGTAAAGAGTAATATCCCCGCCCTGTCTTATGTAGCCGTAGGAATAGCCGTAGAAAATACCGCCTTTTTCGGGATACTGATGAAACGTCAAATCACCTGCACCCCACATACCGAGGAAGTTAAAATTCTTCTTTTCCACACCGAATTTTCTCGGATTAAACTCATCCATTTTATCCTTTGGCGCATACTCACGGGAAACAGTCCAGCTTTGATAACCGTTAGGAAAAATTCTGTTTGTATTTTTATACTGACGGTCAAAGGTCATTTCAAATTTATCAAAGCTGATTTTTTTATTCGGCTTTAATGTAAGAGAAATTATACCGTCGCTGTCGTTAACCGCAACGGAAAAATCCTCGTTGTTTATTTCGGTTGTTTGCTTTGCTTTATTTTCTGTCCTATAAATAAAATTAAATCTTAATTCCATATTAAACCCCTTAAATTAATATGTTTTCTAA
>CALYNW010000198.1 GCA_945224895.1 uncultured Clostridia bacterium | reverse complement strand
CTACAGCCCTTTGCTCCTGAGGTGCAGCCTAAGAAATGACGAAAAATTCACGTATCTGCCCTGGCGGTCATACGCCAGATTATACAGGTATTCGTGGCAGGGAGTTTAACGTCAGGGAAATAGAGGCTTGCTAATTAACTATTGACTTTGACAATACAATAATATAAAATTATATTAGTAATCCTATAAAAGGAGAATATTTGTTATGAGTAAATTTAAGAAAGCGTTATGTGTTCTTCTCTCTATGTTATTTGTAGCAGGTTGCTTTGCAGGCTGTTCCTCAAAGGGTGAAGCCGAGGAAATTACGGATAAAACAATGCTTATTGCTTATTCCGAGGAAAATGAACCGTTTATCTATACTGACGAAAACGGTAAGCTGACAGGCTTTGACGTTGAGGTTATGGAAGCTATTTTTGATAATGTCAAAAATGACTACAAGGACTATCAGTTTGTGAAGGTTGACGCTGATTACAGAGTCGGCGAGGATGCCGCATATACCGACGGGGACGGCAACGAATACATAGCATATATAATGGTGGGCGGTTTGCAGAAGGATACAGGCTCCTTTAACAAGGATTTCACCTTTACCGAAAGCATTATTGATAACAGAATTATCACAGTTACACCATCAGGCAGTAAAATTGCCACCTACAGAGATTTGAAGGGTAAAAATGTGGGTGTGGTTACCGAGCAGGCAATGACTGCCCTTGATTCAAACAGTACCATTAAAAATAACTGCAAGGCAGTTAACGAATATGAAAGCGTTGAAAAGGCTTTAAGTGCTCTTAAGGCAGGTAAGATTGACGCTGTTGTAACAGACGAATTCAGCTTTAACGTGGTCGGCAATAAGGACGATTATTCTGTTTTGAACGGTGAGCTTGACACAATAAGCTACGTATATGCGTTTAAAAAGTATGACTGGTATGTTGACGCTATTAACGAGGCTATCTATGAACTAAAGAGCCCCGATTATAACGATGCAGACGAGTTTACTCCGATAGTTGAAAAGTATTTCGGCTATAACGCATCCTCATTTAACTACGAACCTGTTGAGGAATAAAACAATTAAAGATTAATACATAAAACGCAGAAAAGCTTAGTTCTTTTCTGCGTTTATTTGTTATAAAAAGTTTGGAGTAATAAATTTGGGGTTTGGCAGGAGCCTGCCAAATACTAATTTGCAAAACAAAAACAGCCCAAGCAAGGGCTGTTTTGTTTTGATTTTTTGCTTATCTTACTGCGTCGGAAACTGCGTCGCCTGCTTTGTCAACTGCTCCGCCCACACCGTCGGCAACATCGTCAACACCTTCGGCAAGGTCGTCTACTGCATTTTGTGCGTTTTCGCTGACCTTATTTGTTGTGCTGTTATTTGTTGTGCTTGCATTATTTGTTGTCGTTGTGGTGTCTGAAGCTGCAGTTGTGGAGGTTGTTGTACCGTTGTCATTGTTATTTGTACAGCCCATAAATACTGTTGCAATAACTGCGATAGCCATTGCGAAAATTAAAATTTTACTTTTCATAGTGATACTTCCTTTCGGTAATATGATTACCATAGTTTAAATTTTTATACAATTATTTTGTAAGCGTTCCGTTGTCAGAGTAAAGAAGAAGCATAATATCCTCCTCTTTACCTGTTTGAGAGCTGACGTAAATCAGTACCTCTTCGTTTGTTTCACTGCTTTCACAGTGGAATTCATAGCATTGAGCCTCTGTACCGTTGTCCTTGGGGATTACGCATTTTTTGCTGTTAAGAACCTTAAGGTAGGGACTGAGATTTTTCTCTGCATCTGACTTTTTTACGTTTTCGGAAAAGCTTTCCCTTTCTCTGTGGTTTGTGATATATCCCTCTGCCTCAAGAGAAACAACCTTGCCGTCGCTGAGAGAAATACCGACCTTTACTAAATCTGCGTAATAGGTGACTCCGTTATTTTTATATGCAAAATTGATAACGCAGATATTGTTGTTTGTCATATAATAGGTGTTTGACATATTGTCATAGCCTATTGAGCTTAGATATTTTTGCGCAATGTTTATTGCATTTTTTTCATCAATAGATGCCTGAGTTATTTTTCCGCCGTAAAGGATATAGGAAACATAACCGCCTCTTTTCGTTATACCGATTGAGCGCTGACCGTAAGCAAAAACGTAGCAGGGAATTTTACCGTCCTCATCATTTTCAAAGCTTATTTCACTGACGTTGCAGGAAAGTGCCGTCGCCGCAATTTTTCTTGCTTCGTTTTTGTCAATTTCTCTGCTGCTTTTTAAAAGCGTTGATTCTCTGTTCAGTACTGCATCGGCAAATGGACCGTCATACAAAAGAGTAGGGTAATCCTTAAAGCTGCTTTCTGCCGTTGACATATCCGTTGTCAGAGAATTTATGCTGACACTCTTGCCTTTAATATCGCTTGATGTGATTTTTCCACCATTGTTGCATATTGCGACCATAGAATTT
This sequence comes from uncultured Clostridia bacterium, assembly GCA_945224895.1. Lineage (GTDB taxonomy): Bacteria > Bacillota > Clostridia > Oscillospirales > Acutalibacteraceae > Eubacterium_R. The sequence goes on along the minus strand of CALYNW010000198.1, from coordinate 597 downwards.
ACAGACTCATTAAGCTGAGTGGCGTAATTAAGAAGCTTTGTAAGATTTTTATGCTCTTCGTTGGTTATTTCCTTTCCCGAAGCAATTTTCTGAGCAATATATGATGAATAGTCGCTTGCCTGACTGATGAATTTATACGTAGAGCTTAAATTCATTTGCTTAACGGGAAGCCTTGACAGCGAGTCCTTAGCCTTTGTACATTCGGAATATAAATCTCTGCTTATTTCAAGAAGCATTTTATCTGAATTTGAATAAATGCTTTTCGTGAGATTTGTTTCAATGGAGTCAAGATTTTCCGAAAGCTCATTCAGGCTTTGCTGATATGAATTTTCAAGCTGTAGCTTATAAGATTTTGCCGTGTTCATATTTACGATTGCATAGCCTGCAAGAATAAATGTGAAGGTCAGAGCATAGGAAAACAGCCTGATGTATCCTCTTTTAGTCATAAACATTACCTCCGCGATTATTTTTTACCGAAAATTCAAAAACATTCAAAAAATATGTTTAACTGTCGTGATATATATGTTATAATACAAACGATTATATTAAAGTGGAGAAGTATGTAATGGCGAAGTTTGAAGGTAAAAAAAGAATAGT
>CALYNW010000197.1 GCA_945224895.1 uncultured Clostridia bacterium | reverse complement strand
GCTTTACCGTGATGAACGGCATTTGCAATATTGACAGGTGATAAAAACACCTTCATCTGCTTTAATTTTGTATCAAGCCTATTATTGCTTGGCTTTATGTTACAAAGGCTGTAAACACTAATTGCCTTAGCCTGCTCCATAAGCTCAAGCTCCCTATCCTTCCTTATGGTAACTCTTTTTGTTTCTCCGGGAAGAATATCAAAGAAATTGTCACTAAACGGCTCAGTCGAATTAGCGCAATCAAGCTTAACAAATCTTGCATATTTATCTGAAGAAACATCAATGGTAAGACTGTTTACCCTTACGGTGATTTTGCATTTCAGCTTTGCCTTGGGAAGACTGAGATTTTTTTCATTATCAAAGAGCAAAACCTTTTCATTAACAAGCTTTTCGCCCTTAAATAATCTTGCACGAAGTCCTGTTCTTTTAAGGTCATAATTCTTTTTAAGACTATCCATGTCAAGGAAGAAAATATCCCTGTTCTCAAGAGGCGAAAGCATCATACTATAGCATTTTTTGTCAACAACTCCGTTTTCAAAGTCAAAAATTTCATACTCCGCTTTCACATTTCTGAAATTATTATAATCGTTAATTGCAACTATTTTTATGAAATCGGGAGTATCCTCAATAGAAACTGACAGCGGAGCATTAAAATGTCTTGCCTTGTACTGAAGTGCCTTATAATTTCCGTAGAAATCATAGCTCGACCAAGAGCAACAGCCCCAGCAATCATTAAGCTGCCAATACATAGCACCGTTGCATCTGCCCTTGTTTCTTCTCCAGTGCTCAGTAGCATCTGCAATACATTCCTGCTGTGTAATCTGCGACAGATAAATATAATCCTTAAACCTTTTGGGAAGATTAAATCTTGACGCAATATAATAAATCATTTTATCGTTGCCGTTGGCACATTTCTGATGAGATTTAAAAACTGCACTTGAAAGAGAATAGTCGGCAGGTTGGGCAAATTCCTGAATTGTTTTCAAGTCAGGCAGGCTTTCAAAGCCGAATTCACTGCAAAATCGAGTCATTCTCTTGCGATAAAAATTCATAGGCTGTAGGCCGTGCCATACTCCCCACAAATGAGTATCTCCCACATTATCACTGTGAACGCCTTTATTATGCGATGTGCCTATAGGTGAGCCGGGGATATAAGGAGTCTGCTTATCAATTTTTCTTATTTCAGGCTCTAATATTCCATAGAAGAATTTTTCGGTATAGTCAACATATTTTGTCATATGTACCCAAGCCATATGCATATCTTCTATTTCGTTATTACCGCACCACAAAGCGAGTGACGGATGATTTTTTATTCTGTTGACGTTGTATGCGACCTCATTTTTTACATTTTCAAGGAACTCGTCGTTAAAAAACGGATAAGCCTGACAGGCAAACTGAAAGTCCTGCCAAACAAGTATACCTCTTTTATCACATAAAGAATAAAATTCATCACTTCCGTAATATCCACCGCCCCAAACACGAATCATATTCATATTTGAGAACTGAACAGCATTAATAAGGTCGTTAAGTCGCTTACTGTCAAATCTCGTGATAAAGCTGTCGGGAGGTATATAGTTTGCACCCTTGATAAAAACAGGCACACCGTTTAATCTAAACTGAAAATTCTGACCGTATTTATCATTTTCTCTGTTTAACTCAATTACCCGAAGTCCGATCTGAATTTCCTTTTCGTCAACAATTTTTCCGTCAGAGTTAAAAATCCTCGCCTTTACTGAATATAAAGGCTGAACATTATTTCCCGAAAGCTCCCTTGTCCACCAAAGCTCGGGATTTTCAACGCAGAAATCGGCAGAAGCATTCTTTACAGCTTCAAGCAGTTCCCCTTTCGGTGAATACAGAGAAATCTCACAGGAATAATCACTGTCAGATATACTTTTTACATCGGCATCAATATGCAAATCAACCCTGTTATCACTGTGCCTTTGCTCAACATCAATTCCGTTTATTTCAGCCGTCTCGGCAAATTCAAGACATATATTTCCCGATATTCCGCTGACAGGCAGACAGGGACCCCAGTCCCAACCGAAATGGCATTGCGGTTTTCTGATATGTACAATACCGTTTAAGCCGTTGGAATTGACGGGAGCAGGACATTTTTTATATTTTTCTTTAACATATTTAACGGGTGAATGAAAAACAAATCTAATCCTGTTTTCACCCACGCAAAGATATTTCTTAACATCCTCTCTGTATTCTAAAAAGCAGTTGTCGCTTTTGCCCGACAATCTTTCATTAATGTAAATATCGCATAAGGTATCAAGCATTTTACAGCTAAGATAAATTCTGTCATATTCAAAATCTTCATCCTTGAGATAAAAATTTCTTTCATATTCCCAATCCTTATCGGCAACCCACTGTACATCATTTTCGTTAAGTCCCTTCAACGGGTCGGATATAGTTTTATTGCGCATAAGGTCAAGATAGTTACATCCGGGGACGTAGCCCGTCATCCAGGCGTCTTCTCCTACCTGCCTGAATTTCCATCTCCCTGTAAGCATCTTTCTATCCATAAAAATACCCCTTTGATAATATAGTAAATTCTCAATACTGATTATACATAGTTTTTTTGAAATTTACAATAACTTATTGAGTAAAATAAAATTTTATGTTATAATTTTCCTGTCAATTATTGACGAATTACGATAAAAACGAATATAAAATCACAATTAGGCAAAAATATATGTACAAGGAGGATATAAAATGGCTTTATTTGAGGTTGATGACAGTAATTTTAACGAAGAAGTGCTGTCTGCAAAGGAAGATGTACTTGTTGATTTTTATGCCACATGGTGTATGCCCTGTAAAATGCTTTCTCCGGTAGTTGACAAAATTGCCGAAAATATGAAGGTATGCAAGGTTAACATTGACGAGGCAGGGAAAAGCGTATCAAATTATATGATTGTCAGCGTTCCGACTCTTATCGCCTTTAGAAACGGTGAAGAAATCAACAGACTTTCAGGGGTAACAGACGAAGAAGAAATAATGAAATTGTTTAAATAAAAACCACAAACATAACAAAAAGGCTTGAGCAAATGCTCAAGCCTT